>CAZXAO010000203.1:0-3516 GCA_964638465.1 uncultured bacterium
GTATTGCCATACCCCAATTCGGTACGCCTGGGATCTGTATCACGATTATCTGGACACATTGCCCTTCTGGAAGCGGTTTCTGGCGGCCCGGGCCCTGCACAAAATTCGGCAGTGGGATATCAGCACCCTCCCCCGTGTGGACCACTTCATCGCCAATTCCCGGTACGTGGCCCGACGAATCTGGAAGATTTACCGCAGGAAGGCCACGGTGATCTATCCACCGGTTCGGGTGAAACAATTTCCCCTGACCGTAGACAAAGACAACTACTTTGTGGCTGTTTCCCGGTTTGTGCCCTACAAACGGGTGGATCTACTGGTGGAGGCCTTTAAGAACCTGCCGGACCTGCGCCTGGTTCTGGTGGGAGATGGGCCGGAGCAGACCCGGATCCACCGCCTGGCACGGGGAGCCCGGAACATAGAATTTGCAGGCCGTGTCCCCCACAACGAACTCAAGGAAATCCTCTGTAAGGCCCGGGCCCTGGTGTTCCCCGCTCTGGAGGACTTCGGGATCGTACCGGTGGAGGCCCAGGCCTGTGGCACGCCGGTAATCGCCTTTGGTCGGGGCGGAGCTCTGGAAAGCGTCGTAGATGGCCAAACCGGCCTCTTTTTCTATGAGCAAACCCCCCGGGCGATCCAGGAGGCCGTGCGACGGTTCCTGCAACGGGAAGATCGGTTTGATCCCACGGTGATTCGCCGGAATGCGGAGCGGTTTTCCCGCGAGGTGTTTCTCCAGCGATTCAGGGAGACCGTGGAAACATGGATCCGGGAACACCAGGCCTGGTTACAGGGAGAGGAGCCATGATTATAGTCCGCCACGTGATTCAGGTTTTGTTCCTTTTACTGGCCGATTATGGTGCTTTTGTCCTGAGCTTTACACTGGCCGATGGGGTTTTCTGGGTACTCCACAGAATCCCTGGATTGGAAAGCCTGCGACCTATCCCCCCTCGTCCCGAACAGTTTTTCCTTTTCCCTTTGGTTCTATTGATCTTTTTCGCCCTCCACGGGTTATACACCAGTCGGTTTGGTTTGTGGGAGGAGATGCGTCGCCTGTATCGGGCGCTGTTTGCTTCCTATGTGGTGATCCTTGCCCTCCTTCTGTATGCCGGGGTTCCCTGGCAACGAGCTGCCTTCTCGGTGGTCGGATGGCTTTTCATGAGCCTGATCCTGTTCCCTGTGGAGCGGGATCTTATGCAGCGGTTGCTGTTTCTGCTGCGGATTTGCCGTGAACCCGTGGTTCTGATTGGGACACCGAAGGATGTCCGTGAAGTGCATCGTGCGCTACAGAAGGAAGTACACCTTTGCTTCCAGCCCATTGCTGTGATCCTGCGAAACAATCCCACGGCCCAAATTGAGAAGATTCGGCAGGTGGACGGGATCCCGGTTATCCCCCTGGAGGATCTGGGGCGCCTGAGTCGTGAGCGAGGCGTGAGCACCGTAATCATCGCATCCCCCCCTCATTCCCGGGAGCGAATCTCTACCCTGTACGCTGAGGTCAGCCGATGGGTTAGAAATATCCTGGTGGTTCCCCCTCTGAGGGGTTTCGCCATTCTGAATGCCCAGCTGTGCCCCCTGTTCTTCAAAGACTTTCTTATGGTTCATCATCAGAACCGGCTTCGTGATCCTGTGAGTATCCTCCTCAAGGAGACGATGGATCGTCTCTTTGCTCTTTTGCTCTTGCCCTTTCTGTTTCCTTTGATGGTGGTTTTGGCTTTGATTTCCTGGATCGACACCCGGACCTGGCCCATCTTTGCCCATGAACGGGTGGGAAAAGGGGGCAAACTCTTCAAGGTCTATAAGTTCAGAACCATGCGGAAAGATGCTGAAAGAGTTCTCCAGGAGCTCCTGGAAAAGGACCCAAAGCTCCGCGAAGAGTGGTTCAACAATTTCAAGCTTAAAAACGATCCCAGGGTGACCCGCTTTGGCCGGTTTCTTCGGAAAACCTCCCTGGATGAATTGCCGCAGATTTTTAATATCCTGAAGGGGGAAATGTCCTTTGTAGGCCCTCGGCCGATTCCCAAGGATGAGCTGGAACTCCATTACGGCGAGGATGCCAAATTCTACGAACAGGTCAAACCCGGTATTACAGGGTTGTGGCAGGTTTCGGGACGAAGTCACATCGGGTATCCCACCAAAGTCTTCCTGGACAGCTGGTATGTGCTCAACTGGTCCCCCTGGCTGGACTTCATGATCCTCCTCAAGACCTTCAAGGTGATCCTCCTGATGGAAGGCGCCTACTGAGCCTTATCATAAGCCTGTCATGGAAACCTTCGTGGTGGAAAAGGCCCGGGGTCGGCCGGTAAAGGGCGCCTACTTCAAGGGAACGCCAGGGTTTCCCGGCGTGATCCTCTCCCACGGGGCCAACAACGACATGGATCATTACCTGCTGACCCGCACGGCCGACCTGCTCCAGGAGGAGGGGTGGAGCACCCTCCGGATCACCTTCAGCTTCCGGGTGCAAAACCGGCCTCCCCGGATCCAGGAACTCCTGGAGGAACTGGACTTCTGGAAGCAGTTCCTCCAGGCCCGGGCACCGATGTCCCGTCTGGTGCTCGTGGGCAAGTCCCTGGGCGGCTACGCGTCCACCGTGTATGTGACCCAACGGGACCCCGAGGGCGAGGTCCGGGCCGTGGGGGTTTTCGGGTACCCCTTCCAGAATCCCGAGGGCACCCCCATCTATGCCGAGCATCTGACCCGGATCCGGGTGCCCACCCTGTTCCTTCAGGGTGCTCAGGATCCCCTGGGGCCTCCGGAACGAATCCAGGCGTTTCTCCACACCCTGCCGGGTGTGCCCATTGAAGTCCAGGTGATCCCGGACACGGACCATTCCTTCCACCACCATCAGGACGAGGCGGTGGACCACATGGTGCGGTGGCTCCTGGATCACGCATAAGCCCAAAGGAGTGAAGACATGAGGAACCGATGGCATGCAGGGTGGCTGGGGGTGCTGGGGTGGGTCGTGCTGACCCTGGCGTGCTCCAGGGAAGCCACCGACTACCGGGCAGACTATGCCCGGGCCCATACCTTTCTGCAACAGGGCCAGTACGATTCGGCCCGGGTATACTTTGAACGGGCTCTGAAGGGGGCCGAAAAGGCCCACGCCGACACCGTGGTGCTGGATGTCTCCCTGGGCCTGGGCTACACCCACATCACCCTGGGAGATACCGCCCGGGGCGTGGCCACCATCCAGAAGGCCCTGGACCGGGCGGCCCGGGTTTTCGGAGACACCAGCGTGCTCTACGCCGGGGTCGCAACCCAGACGGCGGTGAACTTTGCCCGGGCCGGGATGCTGGAAGACGCCGACAGCCTGGTGGGTCGGGCGATCCAGGCCTGGACCGATGTACCGGGCAAGGAGGCTAACCTGGCCGGCGCCTGGTTCACCCGGGGCATGATCCTGGAGCTGCAGCAACAGGACTCGGCGGCCCTGGGGGCCTTCCTGAAGGCCCGCGAGGTTTACCAGAACGCAGAGAACGCCACCGAGGAGAACCGCACGCTGCTGGAACAGAAGATCCAGCAATT
>CAZXAO010000204.1:0-3480 GCA_964638465.1 uncultured bacterium
GAAGGATCTTGAGGCCGTCGGCGATGGACTGGAGCCAGCCGTGGGGATAGCCCACCCAATAGGGGCCGATGCGGCGCTGGATGCGGCCGGCGAACTTGCGTTCCCACCAGATCATGTAGGCCGCAATCAGGAGCGCCACGCTCAGGATCACCACACTCCAGAAGGCAACGAGGATCCACTTCATCGGTCTACATCTCCGAATACCGGGTCCAGGGACCCCAGGATGACCACCACATCGGCCACCTTGTGGCCCACCACCAGGTGCTGGATGGCCTGCAGGTTGGAGAAGGAGGGGGACCGCAGTTTGAGCCGGTACGGTTTGTGGCTTCCGTCGGACACCAGGTAGGCACCCAGTTCGCCGCGGGCGGATTCCACGCGGGTGTAGACCTCGCCCTTGGGTGCCTTGATGGCCACCGGGGCCTTGATGGGCGGCTTGGAGCCGATGGGCCCCTCGGGCAGGCCCTCCAGGGCCTGCTCCACGATGCGGGCCGCCTGTTCAATCTCGTTGACCCGCACCCAGTACCGGGCCCGTACATCGCCCTCGGTGGCCGTGACCACCTCAAAGTCCATTTTGTCAAAGGCGTCGTAGGGGGCGGCTTTGCGGACATCGTAGGCGACCCCCGAGGCCCGGAGCACCGGACCCGAGCAGCCGATGGACTGGGCCAGGTCGGCCGGCAGCACGCCCACGCCCCGGGTCCGCTGCTCAAACACCGGGTTGCCCTCCACCATCTCGCGCACCTCGTTGACGGTCTGGCGGATGGTCTTCAGGGCGTCCCGCACCCGGCGGTCAAAGCCCGCCGGCAGGTCAAAGCGGACACCACCCACCTGGATCAGGTTGGGGTGGAACCGGGCGCCGGTCCACTCCTCGTACAGGTCCATGATGGACTCCCGGGCCTGGAACAGGTACAGGAAGATGGTGCTGCCGCCGCCGAGGGCGCCGCCCATGTCCAGCATGAAGGTGCCGAGCCACACCAGGTGCGAGGCAATGCGGTGGAGCTCCGAGGCCATCACCCGCAGGTACTGGGCGCGGTCCGGTACGGGCACCTGGGCCAGTTTCTCCACGGCGTGGGCCACCACGAGTTCGTTGTGGACCGGGCCCAGATAGTCGTTTCGGGCCATGATGGGGATGTCCTGGACATAGCTCAGGTGCTCGGCGAGTTTCTCCACACCCCGATGGAGGTAGCCGATGTGGGGGATGAGCTCCTTGATCTCCTCGCCCTCCAGCACCAGGACCCCCCGGAACACGCCGTGGGTGGAGGGGTGCTGGGGCCCCATGTTCACCCGCATTTCGTCAAAGGAAAACTCCAGGGTTCTCGTTTCCATGGCTCACCTGTAGGGTGGATGCGGGGCATCCATCGGGTAGTCCTTGCGGAGGGGATGGCCCTCCCAGTCCTCGGGCAGCAGGATCCGGCGGAGATCCGGGTGTCCGTCAAAGGTCACGCCAAACAGGTCATACACTTCCCGTTCGTGCCAGTTGGCTCCCTCGTAGAGATGGCTCAGGGTGGGCACCGGTTCGCCCTCCTGGATCTTGACCTTGAAGAAGGCCTCGTCGCCGGTGTCCAGGTTTCGGATCAGGTACACGAGTTCCAGGTACTCCTTGTAGTCCACGGCGGTAACGAACGCGAAGAACCGGTACCCGCGGTCCTTGAGGGCTTTTGCCAGTTCCGGCAGCCGATCCCTGGGCACATAGGGGATGCCCTGCTCGGAAACCTCCACGCCAAACGACTGGATCAGGTCTTCGGGCAGGCTCATTTCTTCTGCTCCGTTTGGGCCATGATCTTCTTCTGCAGGGCCAGGATGGCCTGCATGAGGGCTTCGGGCGAGGGCGGGCAGCCGGGCACATAGACATCCACGGGGATCACGCGATCCACGCCGGGCACCACGGAATACACATGTCGGTAGTGGTCCCCCGAGATGGCGCAGGAGCCCATGGCAATGACATACTTGGGGTGGGGCATCTGTTCGTACAGGCGTTTGATCCGGGGGGCCATTTTGACGGTGACCGTACCGGCGATGATCATCACATCGGTGCGGCGGGGTGAGGGCATCATGACGACACCGAAGCGGTCCATGTCAAACCGGGAGGCGAAGGTGGCCATCATCTCAATGGCGCAGCAGGCGAGGCCGAAGGTCAGGGGCCAGAGGGAGGACTTGGTGCCCCAGGCCAGGAGTTTTTCCAGCGGGGCGATCACCAGGCCTCCACCAGGCCACCGTTCCACCACATCAAACAGGTCCTCCAGCGGGGACTTGACCTCTTCGCGGGTCACACCCATTCAATGGCTCCTTTCCTGTAGGCATACAGCCAGCCGAGGAGCAGGACGGCGACGAAAACGGTCATCTCCACGAAGGCGAGGAGCCCGAGGGACTTGAGGGTAAGGGCCCAGGGGAACAGGAAGAGCGCTTCCACATCAAAGAGGATGAAGATGAGGGCCACCAGGTAGTAGCCGGCGTGGAACCGGATCCATGGCGTGCCCTGGGGAACCTCGCCGCATTCGTAGTTCTGGTACTTCTCGCCCTCTGGCCTGCCCCGCTTGCGGAGCAGGATGGCGAGGGCCATGGTCACCAGGGCAATGCCCGTGGCCACCAGGAGAAAAACGACGAGGGAGAGGTAGGCTCCCATGAAGTCCTCCTTGTTTCCTCAGAGGGGCGAATAAAAAATGGGCCCGGCAGGACTTGAACCTGCAACCCACGGATTATGAGTCCGCCGCTCTGCCATTGAGCTACGGGCCCGGATGTCGCCCCGAAGTGGTCCACTTTGACGCAAAATTGTAGTCTCCGCCCTTCCAGGTGTCAACACACGAAACGCCGTTTTCATCGCTTTTTCCTGACCTTCGCCCTTCGGGGTGTTCCCCCCGCCCCCTTCCCCCGGGTTCCGGGTTGCAAAGAGCCTGCCAGGGGTCCCGCAGGCCACCCCGCGGGTGTACACTAATAGCCATGAAACGGCGGTTTTTTGTCGCAGAACCCGAGGAGATCCGTCAGGGGAAGACCACCGACATCTACTTTGAACGCACCCGCCAGATCCTGGATCAGCTGGACGACCACACCCGGGTGTACGCCGAGTTCACCGCCTCCTCCCTGCCCGAGGGCTACGAGTGGGCGGTGTTCGTGGGGCTGGAAGAGGTGCTCCGCCTCCTGGAGGGCCTGCCCGTGGATGTCTACGCGCTGCCCGAGGGGACCGTGTTCCGGAACCGGGATCACACCGGTGTACCCGTGCCCGTGCTGGCCCTGGAGGGCGAGTACCGCAGGTTCGCCGTCTACGAAACCCCGATCCTGGGGTTCCTGTGCCAGTCCTCGGGCGTGGCCACCCGGGCCGCCCGCATCAAGCGGCTGGCCGGCGATGTCCCCGTGCTCTCCTTCGGCATCCGACGGATGCACCCGGCCCTGGCCCCGGTGATTGACCGGTCGGCGTACATCGGCGGCTGCGACGGGGTGTCCAGCATCCTGGGCGCGGAGACCATCGGCCGGAAACCCCAAGGGACC
>CAZXAO010000205.1:0-3458 GCA_964638465.1 uncultured bacterium
GTTCGCACGGGCCCACCCACGGCCCCCCCCGCGGCTGGGAACTGCGGGCCGTGTCCGGCGTGGAGGTCCGTTCGCCCTCGCCCACCCTGCACATTGACTCCCTGCGGATCACCGGCGGCGACTACGACACCGTTCTCACCGATCCCCTGGCACTCCAGGAACGGGACGAGGTCTTCGCCTTTGCCCCGGGCACGCCCGTCACCCTGACCCTCTATGTGGACGATCCTGAGATGGCTGCCCCCTACCTGCACCATCCTCTGGCCCGACATCGCTACTGGCGGCACCGGTTCCAGTACGAAGACAGCCACTTCGTGGGCACCTGGACCACCCCCCTGGAGCCCGGGGTGTACCACACGGCGGTGGATGTGCTGCATCGGGCAACCCTCCAGACCGACGACTACCCCTACGATGCCCACCTGTGGCTGATGGTGTACCGGGTCCTGCAGCCGTAACCGCCCTCCGCGGGGCCGGCCGGCGGCCGGCCCCGCGGTATACTCCTGGTATGCCCCCGGACCTGGATCCCGAATTCACCCGCATCCTTCAGGAAAACGAACGGAGGATCTTCAACATGGTCTACTGGTCCATCGGCAACTACGACGACGCCCAGGACCTCACCCAGGACATCTTCTGGGCCGTGTACCGGAACCTCCCCAAATTCCGTGGCGAGGCCCGGGTGTCCACCTGGATCTACCGCATCGCCCTGAACCGCATCCGCCGATACCTGCGGAAACAACGGGTCCGCCGGCTTCTTGTACCTCTGGAACACCTCCGGGACCGGGGGGACCCCGGGCCCACCCAGGATCCTCCCCACCTGCCCCCCGAGTACCAGGCCCTACACCACCACCTCCAGCAGTTGCCCGAGGAGTTCCGTACGGTGATCCTGCTCTTCTACTTTGAGAACCTGAGCCTCAAGGAGATCGCCCGGGTGCTGGGCGTGCCCGAGGGCACAGTGAAGTCTCGCCTCAGCCGGGCTCGCCGGCTCTTGCGGGAACGCCTGAAGGGGGTGATGCCGTGAAACCCCACGACTTTGAAGACCTGCTGGAAGGCTACCTGAACGGTACCCTGACCCCACAACAACAGGAACGGCTCCAGGAGATCCTGGCCACCTGTGAGACCTGCCGCCAGGAATTCCAGGAAGCCCAGACCCTGGAACAGTGGCTCCGGGAAGCGCCCCGGGTGGCTCCGCCACCGGGCCTCCGGACCGCAATCCTGCAACGCCTCCAGAAACGGAGCAACCCGTGGCTCCTCCGCTGGGCACCGGCCCTGGCTCCCGTGGCCCTGGCCCTGCTGGTGCTCCTGGGCGGCCTGTGGTGGGGCCACCGCAGCCCCCAACCCCTGGAGGCCCACAGCGTCACCGTGGACCTCCTGGCTCCGGAACCCGAGGCCGCTCTCCTGCTCAAGGACTTTCTGGTGGTGGGCGCCGTGTACCCCTCCCTGCCCTATGAGGTGGAAGTACTCGTGGATTCCACCCGCGTTCCCTATCGCAACATCGGGGGCGAAGGCTACTTCGTCCTGAAGGATCTTCCCGTATCCCCGGGATACCACCAGGTGACCGTGGTGATCCACCTGCCCACCCTCCACCAGACCTATCGGTACCACCGCCAGGTGTATCTGGTGGCATCAGGAGGTGAATCCTCATGAAAGCCATGCTCTGGATGCTCTTTGCTGCCCTTCGGGTATGGATCGCTCCCCCGACCCTGGCCCTGGCGCCCGGCGAAAGCCTGCGGGTGCAGGTGGAGGTCCGGGAGGGGGGAACCGTCGTGACCCCGGACACCCTGTGGTTTGAGGTGCTGCCTCCCCGGCTGGGACACATAGAGGACGGTGTGTTCCACGCAGGCCGTCCCGGCGTGGGCGTGCTGCGGGCCGTGGCCCGGGTGGGCCAGCAGGAGGCCGTGGGCCACGCTGCCGTGCAGATTTCCCGCCAGGCCCACCGGCTCCGGGTGCTCCTGAACCCTCGGGAGGTGAAACTCTCGCCAGGCGGGTCCGTTCCGTTCCAGATCCAGGTGCGGGCACCCGACGGCCGTGAAGCCGTCCACGCCCGGATACAGGTCCAGGTGGTCCCCCCGTGGCTCGGCACCTGGCACGAAGGCACCTTCACCGCGGGCTCCATACCGGGTCGGGGGATGCTCGTGGTGGTGGCCCGAAGCCCGGAGGGCCCAACCGGCGTAGCCCGGGCCCGGATCCAGGTGGGCAGCGGCAGGCCAGGCCTCCGGTTCCGGGTCCACCCCCGGTTCCTGGAACTGAAGCCCGGGGCACACCAGGAGATCCAGGTGGAGGTGCCCGGCGTACCGCAGGATCGGCTGGAGGTGTTCCTCTACCCGGACCCCCCCGACCTGGGACGCGCAGAGGGGCAACGGTTCACCGCAGCCCGGGACACCCTGCGGGGCGTGCTCTGGGTGGCCGTACGCACCCCGGACGGACGATCCGGGATTCAACGGATCCCGGTGGCCGTGGGCCAATCCCTTCCCCGGTTCCTCATCCAGCCCCCGAGGCTCCACGGTCGTCCCCGACGGTGGCTGCGGGCCCGGCTGGTCCCCCAGGATTCCACCGCTCCACCGGGCAGGTTTCGCCCGAGGATGCGGGGAATCCGGTGGCAGGTGGTTCCCCGGGGCTTCGCCCGGGTGGAAGGCCGGGGACCCCGGGTACGGGTTCGGGTCCAGCGGCCCGGCGTTGGACTCCTAGTGGCCCGATGGCACGAGCAACCTCTGGCCGCAGCCCCGATCTTTGCGGCCCGGGAGATCCCCGCAGAAGTTCGGCCCCAAGAGGTCCGGGTCGGAGAGGACTTCCAGGTGATCCCGGTGGATCCCCCCTCGGAACCCCGCCGGTTCCTGGTGCTCCCTCCCCACCGGGCCGAACCCCTGGGCCAGGGCCGCTTCCGTGCCCGGGAGTCCGGACCACTCTGGGTCCTGGTGGAGGGAAACGGCTGGGCCAGCGCGGTACACCTGAGCGTTCGGCCGTAGGAGACGTGAAATAAAGCGGTGCCAGGTCGCCGCAGTCCATATCCTTTGGAGTGCGGCGACCTGGCACCGCTTTGGTTACAGAAAAGAGGTGCTGGAGCACCGCACTCCAAAGAAAGTCGTTCCTCCTGGGAAACGCTGGACCGGCGGTGGATTTCTTTTCTTCCGGGGTCCCCACGGGATTTTCTTTGAAAATCCCGTGGGGTGAATCCTGTAGGAGCGCCTTCAGGCGCGATCTCACCGGCTCTATCGCCACAGGTTGTTTCTCCTTCCCGGGGACCTCACGGAATTTTCGGAGAAAATCCCACGGGGTGGTCTTCGGGGTCCCCAATGCGGTTTTCTCCGAAAACCGCATTGGGGTGGGTTTCGCCCCTAAAGGTGCTCCTACAGGGGACCATGGGAGGTCAGGGCAATCGTTAGACGACCGCCGAGCCTGTTCTCAATCCCCGTAGGAGATATCGTGTTGTCAAGGGGAAGGACACTGGAGTTTATCGGCATAGG
>CAZXAO010000206.1:0-3439 GCA_964638465.1 uncultured bacterium
CGTCGCCCTGGTGGACACGCCCCGGATCCAGGTGATCTCCATTGACGGCAGCGGCACCGTGGAGTACATGCCCCAGGAACTCTACCGCGGGCTCAGTACAGACCTGAGCATCACCCTGTACGGTGAACTGGGGACCCTGGGCATCGTGGAATTTGACCTGCCCGACAGCGGCCTCGTGTGGTCGGGCCAGTACAGCCTCAACGGGCCCGGCTTCCTCGGGGCCACGGCCACCGTGCTCCCCGGCCAGGTGCTCCGGGTGAGCTATGCTCATGTGACGGCTCAGAACTACGGCAATGTGGTGCTCCACGGCGTGGCCGTAACAGGCGACGAACCCTTCTACACCGTAGAGGTGCGCACCGCCAGCCTGGGTGGCACACCGGCCCCCATCGCCCAATCGCCCACCTATGTGGTGGTCCGCCGGGACTCCACCTATCCGCTGGTGTACTTCCACACGCCCGGCATCAAGGAGCGTTTGAACGGTCGTCAGGTGCGGGTCCGGGGCACCGTGGTGGCCACCCTGGGCGCCCAGGTGTACCTCCAGGATTCCACCGGTGGCCTGGTGCTCTACAACCCCTCGCCCCTGCCCGACCTGGGCACGCGGGTGTGGGCTCTTGGCGTGTACTCGCCCTACGCAGAACTGGAAGAACTCACAAACCCCACGGTGATCCGCTCGGTGCCGGAGTTTCCCTACGACACCCTGATTGCCACGGCGGCCGACCTGGGTGAGCCCCTGGAGGGCCGCCTGGTGCGCATCAACGGCATCCACCTGGACGCCCCGCTGACCCTGGTGGGCGATAACTCGTACACCCTCAGCGATTCCACGGGCAGCTTCAGCCTGTTCGTGGATCGGGATGCCGGCCTGGACGGCCTGGTGATCCCGGCGGGCGACCTGGACCTCGTGGGCGTCGTGAGCCAGCACTACGAGACCTACCAGATCAACCCCCGGTTTGCCCGCGACTTCCTGCTTCAGGGCAACGGATCCGGTCAGGCCCGCTTCGTGCCGGTGTTCAAACCCTATCGGGAGACCGGCGATACCCTGCTGCTGGAGATCCGTCCCACGGGCCTGCCCCTGCAGGCGCTCCGGGTGGCCATAGACTCCACGGTGCCCGTGGCGGGCTTCGCCCTGGTGGGCCAGGGCTTCGCCAACGCCATCCTCACCGACAGCACCGACGAACAGGGGCGCCGTATCGCCCGGATTACCAACGCCTACCTGACGGATGTGGACACGGTCTGGATTTTCGTGGCTGGTCCACCGGCCGAGCCCGGCCAGATCCCGGTGGAGGTACGCACCTCCGTGGATGCTGAGGGCCTTCTCGTCCCCCTGGTAGAGCAACCGGCGTTCTACTACACGACGCCCATCGCCCGGGTGCAGGCCCCCGGGCCTGACGGCTACACCTCCGCCCTGGTGGGCCAGCGGGTGCTGGTGGGCGGCGTGGTCACCTTCCCCGCAGGCATCAGCAACACCGATCGCACCAGCATCTACCTGCAGGACGAAACCGGAGGCGTCAATGTGTATTACTCCGCCGCCCTGGTGCAGTACCGGGTCGGGGATGTCCTGCTGGTTTCGGGGGCCGTGACCGAGTACAATGGTCTCACCGAGGTCTCCGTAGGTGAGGCCACCGACCTGCAGCTCCTGGGCCATAACGCTGCGCTGCCCGACACCTACCGCCTGCGGCCCGGCGAGATCCTCAAGGAATCCCTGGAGGGCCGCTTCGTGGTGCTGGAACACGGTGTGGTGGCCACACCCCCTGCGCCTGCGGGTGCGGGCTACAGCATGGAGGTGTGGAACGGCCAGGTCCCCGTGACGGTGTACCTGTATCCGGCCACGGGCATTGACCTGACGGTTCTCCAGCCCGGCACTCCGATCCGTACCCTGTACGGCGTGGTGGGCCAGTACGACTCCCAGGAGCCCTACACCTCGGGCTACCAGTTGCTGCCCCGCTTCCCGGAGGATGTGGTCCTGGACACGGCCCCGCCGGTCCAGACCGTGGACCTGCGGCTTTCCACCAATGTCTTCGCCCCCAGCCGGCCCTCGGAACGTCTGCGGATCCAGGTTTCAGGTCCTCCGGAGTACGCCTACACGCTGAAACTCTACGATTCCCGGGGCCGGGTGGTGTACACCTTTTTCCAGGATGCGCCTGCCCACACGGGCCTGTTTACCTGGGACGGCCGGACCGCCACCGGCGAACGCCTGCCGATAGGCCTGTACATCCTGCAACTCCAGGCGGTCCACGGCACCGACACCCGGGTGGTGAACCGCACCCTGGTGATCTCGGCCCCCTTTAAGTAGCCATGGCACGCCGAAACGCACAACCTTCGTCCTCGGACGGCGCCCGGGTCCCCCCCCACTCGGTGGAAGCCGAGATGGAACTCCTGGGCGCCATGATGCTCCAGGAGACTGCCCTGTACAAAGCCCTGGAGAGCCTCAAGCCCGAGGACTTCTACCTGGAAAAACACCGGCGGATCTTCCGGGCCATCCTGGAGGTGTTCCAGCGGAACGAACCCGTGTCCGCCGTTTCGGTCCGCGAACAGCTGAAACGCACCCAGGAGCTGGACCTGGTGGGTGGATGGCAGTACCTGGCCAACCTGGTGGAAACCGTCATCTCACCCGCCTTTGCCGACGAAGACATCCAGGCCATCGTGGAGAACGCCATCTACCGCGAGGTGATCCAGGTGGCCTCCGAAGCGCTGGACCGGGCGTACCACCGTTCCGACCCCGCCGAACAACTGCTGGACCTCGTGGAACAGCGGCTTCTGGAGATCCGCCAGCGAAAACTGCGGACCTCCTTCCGCAAGGTGGAAGACCTGATCCAGCAGGTGCAGACCCAGATCCTGGACAACCGGAACCGTCAGCGGACCGTTACCGGCATCCCCTCGGGTTTTCGGGAACTGGATGAACTGACCGCAGGGTTTCAGCCCGGCGACCTGGTGATCGTGGCCTCCCGGCCCTCGGTGGGCAAAACCAGCTTTGCGTTGAACATCATGCACCACCTGGCCGTGGAGGAGGGCATCCCGTCGGCCATCTTCAGTCTGGAGATGTCGGCCGAGCAACTGGTGATCCGTTTGCTCAGCCTGGAGGCCATGGTCAGCTCCCAGAAGATCAAAACCGGTCGGCTGAACGATGCGGAGATTGAACGGATCCTGGAGGCCACCCGCCGGCTCCGGGAGGTGCCCATCTACATTGACGACACACCCTCTATCCACATCCTGGAACTCAAGGCCAAGGCCCGCCGCATCGTGCGTGATGCCAAGGCCCGGATCCTCTTTGTGGACTACCTGCAGCTCATTCGGGGCCTGCGGGCGGAGAACCGGGTTCAGGAGATCTCCTATATCTCTCGTTCACTCAAGAGCCTGGCGCGAGAGCTGAACGTCCCCGTGCTGGCGCTCTCGCAGCTCTCCCGAGCCGTCGAGGCCCGTACCGACAAACGGCCGGTGCTAT
>CAZXAO010000207.1:0-3437 GCA_964638465.1 uncultured bacterium
AGATCGCCGAGACCGTGATCGGCATCATCCATGTGTACCCCTGGGGCGAGACGGCCCTGGAACACCTCTTCAGCCTGCTCTACCTGGGCGACTATGTGAGTCTCTATCTGGCCCAGGCCTACGGTCAGGACCCGGTGGCCATCCCCCGGATTGACGAACTGAAACGGAGGTTGAAGGCATGAAGGCCGTGATCCCGGTGGCCGGCCGGGGCACCCGCCTGCGGCCCCTGACCCATGTCACCCCCAAACCCCTGCTGCGGGTGGCCGGCAAACCCGTGATCCAGCACATCGTGGAACGCATCCACACCCTGCCCGGCCTAACGGGCATCCACCTGGTCATCAGCCCCTGGATGGAAGAGGTGCCCCGGGTCGTGGCCTCCGTAACCCGGGTACCCGTGGACTTTTCGGTCCAGGAAAGCCCGGAAGGCCTGGGCCACGCCATTTTCATGGCCCGCAAGGCCGTAGACCCCGAAGAGGCCGTGTTCATCGTGCTGGGGGACACCATCGTGGATCGGTCCTTTGAAGCGGAAGTGCGTCAGGGCCGGGACTTCGTAGCCGTCATTGAAGTGGACGATCCCCGCCGGTTCGGCGTGGTCCAGCTCAACGAGGCCGGGGAAATCGTCTGGATGGTGGAAAAACCCGAAGAGCCGCCCTCCAACCTGGCCATTGCGGGCGTGTACTTCATCCGCCGGGCTGGCCTTCTGTTTGACGCTCTGGAATACATTATCCAAAACGACATCCGGACGAAAAGCCAGACGGGCAAGGGCGAGTTTCAGTTGACCGATGCGCTGCAGCGGATGCTGGATCTCGGCTGGCGTCCCCTGCCCCTGCGGCTCAACCCCGAGGACTGGCTGGACTGCGGCACCATGGACGCCCTGCTGGCCACCAACGCCGTGCTCCTGGACCGAATGGGCACCACGGCCCACCGCGAGGGGAGCCTGATCCTGCCGCCGGTGCTCATTGAGGAGAGCGCCGAGATTGAGGGCTCCATCATCGGCCCCTATGCCTACATCGAGTCGGGCGCCCGGATCCGCAACAGCATCGTCCGGAACTCCATCGTGTACACGGAAGCCGAAATTGAGAACATGGTGCTGGTGGACTCCGTGGTGGGCGAGGGCACCGAACTCCGGGGCCACCACGATACCCTCCGCCTGGCTCCCCATTCCACCTATCATCGGCGTCCTCCCCGGCAAAGGGATACTTAGGCCATGTTCTACCCTTTCCAGGGCCGCCGGCGGGGCCGGGTGATGGCCATGGAAGCCCTGTACCGACATCACCAGATGGCCGAAGACCCGCTTCGGCTCCTGGAGGAGATCCTGCAACGCGAGGGCGCCCGGGAGCGCGAGGCCTCCCTGGCCCGCCAGATCGTGGAAGCCTACCTGGAGAACCGCCAGCGGATCCACCAGCTGCTGGAAGACACCCTGGAAAACTGGGACCTGAACCGACTGATGCTCCTGGAT
The DNA here is from genome assembly GCA_964638465.1 of uncultured bacterium. Taxonomy (GTDB): domain Bacteria; phylum Hydrothermota; class Hydrothermia; order WGAB01; family WGAB01; genus WGAB01. The sequence goes on from CAZXAO010000207.1 coordinate 1,460, forward strand.
CGTACCATCCTGGAGGTGGGGGTGGCCGAGCTGCTGGGCGTACCGGAGACCCCTCCCCAGGTGGCCATCAACGAGGCCGTGGAACTGGCCAAGATCTATTCCTCGGAAAAGTCCCCGGTCTTCGTGAACGGCGTGCTGGACGCCATCCGGAAAAAACTGGAGGCAGGCCCACCATGAAGTACGCGGTGCTCTCCGATGTCCACGGGAACCTGCACGCCCTGGAGGCCGTCCTGGAATACCTCCAGAGGGTCGCCCCGGACCGCATCGTGTTCCTGGGCGACGCCGTGGGCTACGGGGCCTTCCCCAACGAGTGCGTGGCCCGGCTCCGGGAGGTGGCCGAGGTGGCCCTGATGGGCAACCACGACTACGCCGTGCTCAACCCCTCAGAACGCACGGTGTTCAACCCCTACGCCCGGGAGGCCATTGACTGGACCGATCGCCAGCTGACTCCGGAAACCCGCCAGTATCTGGCCCGGCTTCCCCTGAAAACCCAACTGGCCCCTGGTCTCTGCGCCGTGCACGCCTCCCCCCACGACCCCCGGGAATGGCTCTACATCCTGCATCCGGCCCAGGCCCAGGTGCAGTTTCAGTTCTTTGACGGCTCCCTCTGCCTCTTTGGCCACACTCACCGGTCCATCGTGTACCGCGAGGCCTCCGGGCCGGAGGCGGAGATCGTGCTGCAGGGCGAAGGCACTCTGTACCTGGAGCCCGGAGCGCGCTACCTCGTCAACCCTGGCAGCGTGGGGCAACCCCGGGACGGCGATCCCCGGGCTTCTGTGCTGCTTCTGGACACGGACACCGGCCACCTGGAGATCCACCGACTCCCCTACCCCATTGAAAAGGCCCAGCGGGCCATCCTTCAGGCCGGCTTGCCGGCCTTCCTGGCAGAACGCCTGGCCGCGGGGTATTAGAACGATGAAACGAGGGGCTGAAATCTCTGGGGGCACCCTGCGGGGCCGCAAACTCCGGATCCCCCAGGGGATCCGACCGACCCAGGGCATCGTCAAACGCTCCGTGTTTGATCGCCTGGGCCCCCTGGTTTACGGCAGCCGATTCCTGGAACTCTTTGCGGGGAGCGGCGCCGTGGGTATTGAGGCCCTCTCCCGGGGCGCCCGGGAGGTGTGGTTCGTGGAAAAGTCCGGTCGGGGGGTGCGCACGCTCCGGGCCAACCTGAAGGCCCTGGGCCTGGAGGATCGGGCCACGGTGATCCACGGCGATGCCCTGAAGGTGGTGGCCAGCCTGGTCCAGCAGGGCCAGGTGTTTGACCTCATCTTCGCAGACCCTCCGTATCACTTTGAACGGTATACCGACCTGCTGAAACACTGCCGGCACCTCCTGGTGCCCGACGAAGGTCTCCTGATCCTGGAAATGCGGAAAACCACGGCACCGGCTCCGGTGCCGGGTCTGGAAACCCTCAAGGAGGTGGTCCTTGGCGACACAAAAGTCACCTTCTATCGCCGTGTATCCGGGGAGCTTTGACCCGATCACCCTGGGCCACCTGGATATCATCCGGCGGGCCCATCGGCTCTTTGACCAGCTGGTGGTGGCCGTAGCGGACCCTCTACGCAAGTCCCCCCTCATTCCTCTGGACCAACGGGTCGCCCTGATTGAGGAGGTCATCCAGGACTTCCCCAATGTCCGCGTGGAAAAACTGGAGGGGCTGCTGGTGGACTTTGCTCGCCGCCACCGGGCGGTGGCCATCGTGCGCGGACTCCGGGCGGTCTCCGACTTTGAGTACGAATTCAAAATGGCCTGGATGAACCGAAGACTCTGTCCGGAGGTGGAAACCCTCTTCCTCATCCCCTCGGAGGAATACGCCTTCCTCTCCTCCAGCCTGGTCAAGGAAATCGCCTTCCTGGGCGGCGACTTTGAGAGTCTCGTGCCTCCTCCGGTAGCCCGGGCTCTCTACACCTTCGTGGCCCGGCAGAAGAATCCCGGCGAAACCCTGCACGAACCCCCGGACCGCGGCCTCTGAGGG
>CAZXAO010000208.1:0-3428 GCA_964638465.1 uncultured bacterium
GGACCCGACAGCCTCCACGATTACCTGGTGGTCCGCCTGGAAAAGAGGGTGTGGAATGACGCGCTGACGCTGGTTCCCCTGGGCCTGATGGCCACCGTGGGCCAGTGGGAGGGCCCGGCCCACCACTATGGCCTGGCATGGATCCCGGAGGTCCGGTACCAGCCGGTGGACAACCTGGAACTCCGGCTGGGGGCGATGGTGCTCCACGGCCAGGGCGAGAACCTCTTTGCCCGGTTGAAGGACCAGGATGAGGTCTATCTCCGGGTCAGGGTGAGCTGGTAGGGCTCAGGGCAGGACCAGGAGTTTCCGGAGGACCGGCTGCGCCCCGTCCTCCTGGAGCAGGGCCAGGTAGAGGCCGGGCACGAGGGAGATCCGGTACCGGAACGGGCCAGGGCCCACGGTCCGGCTCCACACCTCCCGTCCGGCAGGGGTCACGATGCGGACGCTGGCCCGACGCGAGACCCGACCCAGGAGGGTCCGCCGGCCGACCCAACGCAGGGCGGGCTCTGGATAGGGAGCAGGGTGGGATTCCCGGACCCGGGTGGCCACCTGGAACTGAACGGAAAGGGGAGGGGCCCAGGCCAGGTCGGGCAGGCCGTCGCGATTGAGGTCCGCCACCAGGAGGGTGGCAACCACCGAGCCCGGGGCTTCCCCCAGGACCTGGGCTCCGGAGAACTGGCCGGCCTGGAGGTTCTCGTACCAGACCACCTGGCCTTCCTGGGGGTGGGTGGCCACGAGATCCGGATCGCCGTCCTGATCCAGATCAGCCACCTGGACCTCTGGAATCCCGGGGACATGCATCTCTATGGTTTGGGGAGGTCCGAAGAAGCCCTCCCCCAGATTGGGAAACCACTGGAGGCTGGGGGTTCCCGAAGCATAGGCCACGAGATCGGTGTGGCCGTCCAGGTTCAGGTCGGAGGCCTGCAGGCGGAACACCAGGCCCGAGGGATGCAGGGAGGCGCTGCGCAGGGAGTCGTAGAGGAACTGGCCGTTGCCCTGGTTCAGAAACACGAAGAAGGAAACGCTGCCCACCGCCAGGTCAGGAAGGCCATCGTCGTTCAGGTCAGTGACGCTCAGGGTGTAGTACTCGCTGAGAACCGGGAGAGCCTGGCGGTGCCAGGAGCCGTCCGGCTGTTGCAGTCCCACGGAGAGGTGAACATCGCCCAGGGCCACATAGTCCAGCCGTTGATTTTGGTCCAGGTCCGCGAGGACCAGTCCGGTGGGAAAGGAGAGGGTGTCCAGGAGCAGGGGTGGGGTGGGCCAGGGGCCGGGGTACAGGAGCAGGGATCCCGGTTGAAGGGAGGTAAACAGCATCAGGTCGGGTCGGTCGTCCAGGTTCAGGTCGGCCACCTGGAGATGCTGGGGGTAGGCGAGGGAAGGGTCCAGCAGCGTGCCCTCCTGGAATCCCGGCCCGGGGTACAGCCAGAGTCCCTGATGGGTTCCCCAGCGGCCCACCAGAAGGTCCGGAGTGCCGTCCTGGTTCAGGTCCGCCGTGGTCAGGGTTCTGACCCCTGGCAGGGAATCCAGGGTTTGAGGGGTCGTAAAGGCGAGTCCCCAGAGGGAAGGCTGCAGGAGCAGGAGAAGAGCACCTTTCAGGGTTTGATTGAGCCACTTCATCAAGTTCCAGGTTACACCCTCGGCTCGGTGGGGGCAAGGCGTCCTTTAGGGTGGATGGAAAGGGGATGGGGCGACCTCTAAGGACTCAGCCGGTCGGGCACCTGGGAGCGTTCGGGGTTCCGCCCGGGATACCTGGGAGGGGTTCGTGTCCGGGAGGTGGGCTACCGGGTGTCGGTATCCTGGAGCACCTCAAAGGTTTCCAGTTGATTGGGGGCGTAGAAGGCGTCCGGGGGCAACGAGCGGCTGCGGGCGTGTCCCTTCTGGAAGGCCGGGCTCTGGACCCAGGTTTCAAAGTCGGCCCGGCTCTGCCAGAAGGTGATCACCAGGTAGGGGGTGGTGGCGGGGTCCCGGGGTCGCAGGACGACGTTGCGGACGAAGCCGGGTTGTTGATCTACCTGGCGGGCACGGGATTGAAAGAGGCGTTCAAAGGCCTCCGTGAATTCCGGCTTGACGAAGATGCGATTGATGGTCACGAACATGGCCTGATTTTACAGGGTTACTCAAGTATCGTGCAGGCGGGTCCGGGAGGGGCCGCTGAAACGGGCCGCTGGCCTTAAACTTTGGCATCTCGGGAAAACGGAGGTTGCGCCATGGATCGTACGGAGAAACTGCTGCAGCGGCTCACCGAAGCCTTTGGGCCTCCAGGCTTTGAGGATGAGGTTCGCAAGATCGTGCGCGAGGAGTTCCAGCGCGCCGACGAGGTGCTCACCGACCGCCTGGGGTCGGTCATCGGGGTCAAGAAGGGCACCGCCGACCGCCCGCGGATCCTGTTCGCCGGCCACATGGACGAGGTCGGCCTCATCGTCAAGGGATTCACCAAGGAGGGCTTCGTGAAGGTGGAGGCCCTCGGCGGCTGGACCACGGACCAGCTCATCGGCCAGCGGGTTCGGGTCCGAACCCGAAAGGGCGACTTCTTCGGGGTCATCGGCACCCTGCCGCCCCACCTGCGGCGCACCGAGGAGGCCCGCAGGAAACTGCCGGAACTCAAGGAACTCTTCGTGGACTTCGGCGTGGACCCGGACTTTGATGTCCGGAAGGAACTGGGTCTTCAAATCGGGGATCCCATCGTGCCCGTGGGCAACTTTCAGGTGACCGGCAACCCCAAGGTCTACATGGCCAAGGCCTTTGATGACCGCGAGGGTGTGGCCCGTCTGATCCGGATCCTGGACGAGCTCCAGAACCTGGACCACCCGAACACCGTGTACCTGGCAGCCGTGGTCCAGGAGGAGGTGGGACTCCGGGGCGCGGGCACCTCGGCCTGGGTGGTGGACCCGGATGTGGCCATCGCCCTGGATGTTTCCCTGGCCGAGGATGTGCCGGGCCTGGAGGCGTACACGGACGCCAAGTTCGGCGGTGGTGTCACCATCGTGGTCACCGACCGCACCATGGTGGCCCATCGGCGGTTCCGGGATTTCCTGGTGAGCGTGGCCGAAGAGGAGAACATCCCGTACCACCTGGCCACCGTCATGGGAGGCTACGATACCGGCCGCATCCACCTGCTGCGGCAGGGGGTGCCCTCGGCGGTTCTGGGCGTGCCCTCGCGGTACATCCACGGGTTCAACTCCATGATCCACCGGGACGACTTTGACGCCGCGGTGAACCTGGCCGTGGCCCTGGTGCGGAGGCTGGACGAAAAGATCCTCCAAGATTTTCTGGCCTACTGAGATGACCACCAAACCCCGGCCCGGGGACCTGGTGCTCCTGTACGCCGAGGAGGACGATACCCGGTTTTACCTGGTGTACCAGCCGGGCCTCCGGAAGTCCACCCACCTGGGCGATGTGGTCCTGCCGGCCGAGGACCGGGTACACTT
>CAZXAO010000209.1:0-3363 GCA_964638465.1 uncultured bacterium
CCGGGAGATCTGCTTTTTCTGAAGGGTGGCCAGGATGCAGGTGGGAGGATTCCGGAGAAGTTCGGAAACCCGCTGGGCGAAGGCCCGGGACAGGAGTTCCATCCCGCCGATCTCATCCAGCACCAGCAGGTCCAGGTCCTCGGGAATCCGGGTCAACAGGGGGAGCACCCGATCTTCAAAGGTTTTCACGAACACCCGGTACCGGCCCAGCCGGGGGCCGGGGCCGTGGGGATCCACCCGGGCCAGAGGAGAGGTAGGGCCTGCAGGGAGGGGTACGAGGTCAAACCCCACCCGCCGTCCCTGGTGGCGGACCTCCCGGGTGTAAAACCCCTGGAGTCGGTAGCCCTGCTGTTGGAGGGTTTCGCAGACCCGTTGAACCACCGTGGTCTTGCCGCAGCCGGGCTTGCCCGTAAGGAGCAGGGGTTTTGGTGGCACGGCGGGGATACGGAAAGCGCGGAAGGCGGGAGGGCCCGCGGGCCCTCCCGCCTTCCGCAAGGATCGGGAAGCCTTAACCTCCGGGCATCCTTACCGCAGCACCACCAGGCGAACCGTCCGATGGACGGTGCCCGCCTGAACCCGCAGGAAGTACACGCCCGAGCGCAGGGTGGAACCCAGGGGCCAGGTGTGGGTGCCGGCCGATGCCGTCCCCTGGAACACCCGCTGGATCCGGCGGCCTGCGCCGTCGTACAGGTCCACGGTCAGGGGTAGCCGGTGGTCAATCCGGACCTGGAGAGCGGCCCGCCCGTGGATCACCGAAGGAACCCGAAGTTTCAGGGCAGGGGAACCGGACGGTGTGCCGTTCTCCGCCACGGCCACATAGATGAACACGAAGTCCTCATCGCCGCGGGGTTCAATGGTGTAGCCACCGCCCACATACCGTACCACGCCTGTAACGCCGATGGTATCGCCCTCGTGGGGTTGGTAGGTGTACGCATCGCGGTTGCCCACCCGGGCGATGCCGGTGCCATCGTCAATCTCAAAGTAGGGGCTGCCCTCGTTGGGGTTCACCACCCACGCGGTGTCCACCCGAACCAGCACCCCTTCGTAGGGTTCGCCGCCCCCGCCAGGGGCCAGGGTCCCCGTAGGGATGTCTATGGGCTCGGGCAGCGGATGGCCGCTGGAGACCACCCGGAAGAAGAGCACATCCAGAATTTCGGTCATGCGGTTGTACTCGTACACCGACCCCACCAGGATCACGGAGTCCCCCATCAGGGGTTCGTGGTCGTAGTCGTACACCATGATGCCGGAGAAGGGCCCGCCCTGGGCCTCTTCAATGTAGTACCAGTTGGAGGCGGTGGAGTCTACGGTGCAGATGCCGGAGACGGCCACCCGACGGCCCACCCAGTTGCTGGTGCCCGTGTCCGTGGTGTCGCTCTGGATCGTCACGATGGACAGGATGCCGCCCCAGAATCGCACGGAATCCACGGGCATGGTGTTGCCCACCGTATCCTGCACACCCGATACCAGAAGCAGATACTCCTCGCCCGCGGTCATGGGAGTGGTGGCCAGGTGGACCAGTTTGGGGTTGGCCGCGTCCAGGGTGGCCGAAAGCACGGAGACCCCACCCGACACGCTGTAGTTCGCCGGGTTTTCCGCCGAAGTCTCCTCCACCGGGGCCGTGAAGTACACATACACGGAGTCAAAGCCGATGGCGAAGGCCGTAGAGAGATGCAGCACATGCACCTGGATGTCGTCGTCCGACCGGGGCTCAATGCGGAAGAGTCCGTAGTAGGTGCGCACCGGGCCACGCACCGTCAGGTGGTCGCCCAGCTGGGGCGTGTAGGTGTAGTTGCCGTTGTTCCGGATGTACACATAGCCGGTGCCGTCGGTCACCTCCCAGTCGTTGTTGGGTCCTGTGGTGCTGGTGACATACACGCTGGGGAGTTCCACCAGCACCCCCTCGTAGGCCTCGGCGGAATCGGGAGGGAACTGGCTGGTGGCCGTGGTATCCAGGTAGCCGCAAAAGATCTGGGCCGCGGGCGGCAGCGGGTGGCCACTGGACACGATGATGGCGTCCGCTGCGTTGCTCACCTTGAGTTCGGTGTTGCCGTAGTACTCGTCAATCTGGCCGGTGATCACCACCGAGTCACCCTTCTGGATGGGCACCACCGCCTGGTTGCTGGTAAAGTACACCTGGATCCCGGACCAGGGGCCTCCCGAGGCCTCCTCCAGGAAGAACACACGGGAGCCCGCCACCTCGCCGACATCCGAGATGGCGATGCCCGTGGTGGTAACCACCTGGCCGAAGTAGGCCGAGGTATCCGACCCGGGCAGGCGGTTCCCCTGGATTTCGTGGATGGGCACGAACTCCTGGGCCGCCAGAAGCCCGGGCATCAAAGCCAGCACCCACAGCCACTTCCTCATCTTTCAACCTCCTTGTTGCTTCAGATGTTTCCAGAGACCCTCCGGCGGGGCTTTCACGGGCTGCCCACGCCAAACTCCTGCAGGATCCGGACCAGCACCGCCTCTGCTCGGCCGGATCCGTTGAGTTTATGCAACGGGAACGCCAGGAACACCACCCGGGCGGGTCCGCCGGCCGGATATCGCAGGGAAACGAAGGCCGGCGACCAGTTCACCAGGTCCGAGAATCGGTACAGACCTTCGCTCAGGGAATCGGGAACGAAGCCGCTGACATGGGAGAGAATGGGCACCGAGAGCCAGAGGGTATCCGGATAGTCAGGGGTGGAGGAGACCAGCGGCCACATGGGCAACAGGAACTTGTCCAGAGCTCCTGAGTCCGGGCGGGCCACATGCAGGTAATCCCGCACGAAGTCGTTGACCGTGGCGCCCACCAGGCGTTGATGGCTCACATAGAGCCGCCCACCCCGGTCCAGGAAGGCACTCAGGGCTCCCTGGGCCCCGGTAAAGTGTTCGCCCGAACCGGCGGAATACCAGAGGAGGACCTCAAAGCCCAGTTCGTTGATGACGGCGTTCAGGTCAATGGGACTATAGGGCAGGCCGTCTTCCACCCGCCATACGGAATAAAGGATGCCCAGCGAGTCCAGGATCCCGCGGTAAAAGGCGCCTGCGGTGTCGCCGGGTTCGTCGTCCACCAGGAGCACCGTGCCCACGGCGGGCTTGACCACAAAGGTGTCCGCCCTCGGAGCCGACAGGGCCCCGGCGTCGTCCAGGGCCCGGAGGTGAAACACCCGGGTGCCGGGCGTGAGGTCCCGGAGGGTGACCCGGGTGGTCTCAGCAGAAAGGAAGTGGGCAAAGGAATCGGCATCCGTATCCAGCCACCAGAAGTAGCCCTGGATGGTCTCGTCGCCGTCCTCGTCGTGCCCTTCCCAGTAGAAGGTGACCACCGGGAACACCGTATCCCGGGGCAAACTGCCGGGAAGAAAGGCCACGGTGGGCGGGGTA
>CAZXAO010000210.1:0-3311 GCA_964638465.1 uncultured bacterium
TCGGGGTCCACGGTGATCACCTCGCCCACTTCGCCGTTGAACACCCCCTTGTCGTAGTCGTTGCGGATCTGGATCACCCGGTCGCCTGCGGCCAATCCTGCGAGTTCCACGGCCCGGTGGGGGTTCAGCACCTCCCGGAGCAGGGCGTTCATCCGATGGACGCCCACGGTGCCACGGCGCATCCCGGTGAGGAATTGGAACCCGGAACCGTAGTGTTGGGCCAGCTGGCGTGCCCGCTCGTGGATGCGATGGGTTTCGGTGTCCTGGATCTCCACGAACTCAAAGTCCGAGCTCTTCCGCACCTTCAGGGGCAGGCCCAGCCGCACCCGGTTGGCATTGATCACGATGCCACCGGCCTCCTCCTGGCGGAAGATCCGGTCCAGGGTCAGCCCCGGAATCTGGCCAGAGGCCAGGAGATCCTGGAGGACATTCCCCGGACCGATGGCAGGCAGCTGGGCGGGGTCGCCCACCAGGAACAGGCGGGTTCCGGGCTGTAGGGCTGCCAGAAGACGGTCAAAGAGGAGGAGGTCCACCATAGAGAGTTCGTCCAGCACCAGGGCGTCTACGGGAAGGGGATGATCCTCTCCGTGATGCCACTGGCCTCCTTGAAACCCGAGCAACCGGTGGATCGTGGAGGCCTCGTGGCCAGTGACCTCGGCCAGGCGGTGGGCCGCCTTGCCCGTGGGGGCCGCCAGGGCCACCCGCAGGCCGGCGGCCTGGAACACCGCCAGAACCGCGCGGATGGCAGTGGTCTTTCCGGTACCGGCAAAGCCCGTGAGCAGATACACCGGATGCCGGGCGGCCTGGAGGACGGCCTGGCGTTGCTGCCCGGAAAGGCGGATCCCCGTTTGCCGCTGGAAGGTTTCCAGGGCCTCGGCAGCCCGGTCCAGCGGGAGCACCGCCGCCCGTTGCAGGGTGATCAGGCGTCGGGCAACCCGGTGTTCCATCTCGTAAAAGGTGCGGAGATACACCCGGTCGTTCTCCTGCACCACCTGCCCCTGGTCCTCCAGATCTCGAAGGACTTCTCCGGTGGCGGCCTCCGGGGGGACCTCCAGGTGCTGGAGTTCTCTGCGGAGTTCCTGCTGGTGCAGGAACAGGTGGCCCTGTTCCTCGGCGGCCCGCTGGAGCAGGTACAGGATGGCGGCCCGGAGCCGCCGGGGATCCTGGGGACCGATGCCCCGTCGGCGGGCGATCTCGTCTGCCCGGCGGAACCCCACTCTGGGCACCGTGGCCAGGCAATAGGGGTCTTCTTCAATCCGATGGACCGCCTCCTGGCCGAAGTGCTCGTAGACGCGGCGGGCCAGGGCATGGCTCAGGCCCAGGCGGGCCAGGTGCAGAAAGACCTTGCGGGTGGTGGCGTACCGGTTCCAGGAGCGTTGCACCTGTTCCAGGGTTTTGGGGCCGATGCCCGGCACCTCCAGAATCCGTTCGGGATTCTCGTCCAGGATCTCCAGGATGCTGGGGCCGAAGTGCTGGGCCAGGAGCCGGGCCCGGGCTTTGCCAATGCCCCGGAGGCTCCAGGCCAGGAAGGACACCAGGGCTTCGGTATCCTCAAAGTCTCGGGGCACCTCGTAGTAGTCGGCTTCCACCTGGAGACCATAGCGGGGATGCCGTCGCCAACGGCCGATCACCAGGAGGGGCATGCCGGGTTTGACTCCGGCCAGGGGACCCCGCACCACGGTGCCGTCCTCCAGGCGTACCACGGCGAAGGTGCCGTCGGGAGCCTGGTAGAGGACCCGCCAGACCACGCCGCGCAGCCGCACCTCCTGGCCGTTTTGGGGCATGGTTCTATTATCCGCCCGGGGGAGTGATCCCTTGCCATTCGGGGGGTTCCCGACTACAATTATCGCCGGACACACGGTGAGCGTAGCTCAATCGGCAGAGCGCCAGACTGTGGATCTGGTGGTTGGGGGTTCGAGTCCCCTCGCTCACCCCATTTCCCCTTGCACTTCCGTGTGGAATCCCAGAACTCCTGTCTTGTGCTTCGCTTTTCCACCCCCGGAGGCATCAACCGTCTGGATACCGGGGCCCTTCAATGGCTTCTCCGGTTCCTGAAGACCCCCGAGGTTCGGCAGGCCCGGGGTCTGATCCTTGTGGGCGAGCCCAACTTTGGGGCCGGGGGCGACCTGGCCGAACTCCACCGAATGGATCCCCTGGAAGCCCGCCGGTATGTGGACCTGGGGCGTCAGGTACTGATGGCCTTCCACCGGCTCCCCGTGCCCACGGTGGCGGCGATCCAGCAGTTCGCCCTGGGAGGGGCCCTGGAACTGGCCCTGGCCCTGACCTATCGCGTGGCCACCCCGGATGCCTGGGTGGGCCACCCCGGGGCCCGGGCGGGTTTGTTCCCGGGGTTCGTGGGGGTGTACCTGGCCGGTCGGTACCTGCGGGTTGGAGCCCTGAAGCGACTCCTTTTTACTGGCGAACGGTGGTCCGCCCGCAAGGCCCTGCGATGGGGACTGGTGGACGAACTGGTGGAAACCCCTGAAGCCCTGCTGGAAGCCGCCTGCCGCTGGATTCACCGGACGTCCGGGCCGCGGTATGCCTTCCTGGGGCCGGTCCTTTAGCCCCGCTGGATCAGGAGTTCGTGGAGGAACTGGGATGGCTGCTGGGACTGGCCGCCCCGCCGCCGCGCATACGAGAGGAAGAGTTTTTCCTGGGCCCGGGTCATGGCCACATAGAGGAGTCGGCGCTCTTCCTCCAGTGCCTGCTTGCGAAGCAGGCTGCCCCGCAGGGGAAAGACCTCCTGTTCCAGCCCCACGATGAACACCACGGGAAACTCGGTGCCCTTGGCCCCGTGGACCGTGAGCACCTGGATGCCGGAACTCCGGGCCGGGGGTTCCAGTTCCTGGAGCAGGTTCAGGTAGTTGAGGAAGTCCGGAACCCGATGGAAACCGGCGGCGGTTTGCAGCAGATGGTCCACGGCCTCCTGCTCGGCCAGGGCGCGGAGGTCGTCGCTGGCGGCCGGAGGCCGAAGGGCCACCAGTCGTCGCAGCAGGTCCACCGGACGCTGCACCCCGGGAGTTTCCCGATACGACTGGATCCAGGTTTCCAGAGCCCGAACCCGTTCCGCGAACGCCGGATCCACCGTTCGGGGGTGGGTGAATCGCCGGCGTTTTCGGAATCCCCGGAGAAAGCGGGTGGCCACGGGTCCGGGTAGATCCAGGAGCCTTTCCAGCACCTGGCGGGCCTCTTCGGCCGTGGCCTCTCCGGTGGCCAACCGGAGGGCTGAGACCAGGGCCCGGGCCAGGGGATGCTGGACCCACGGAGCGTCGCCCAGCAGGTTGTAGGGCAGTTGATGGCGTTTGAGGTGT
>CAZXAO010000211.1:0-1338 GCA_964638465.1 uncultured bacterium
TTCCCTCTTTGAGGGAAACCTCTTCCCGAAACTTTCCTTGATCCGGGGAAAGATTCCCCCTTGCATCCCGGGGAAGGGCGGTATACCCTACGCATGATGAAGGGCCTCACGGCACGACAACGCCAGATCCTGGAGATCATCCGTGCCCACCGCCGACGCTACGGCCGCTCCCCGTCGCTCCGCGAAATCGCCCGGGCCCTGGGCCTGAAGAGCCACACCACGGTATACCGGCACCTGCAACGCATCCAGAAGAAGGGCTACCTGGAATGGAGCCACCAGGGCCGCCGCCGGGCCCTGCCCGTGGACGCCTGCACGGACTGCCTCCGGATCCCCGTGCTCACCCTCCAGACCCTGCCCCCTTACCCTGCCGGCCCCCCGGTTCGCTATGTGGAACTCCCCCGGTGGCTCCTGCCCGACGCACGGGATACCCGGCTCTTTGCCCTGCCCGCCCCTGCCCTGGGCCTCGGTGAAGGACTCCTGGTGCTGGAACAGGACCCCACACGCCTCCGGGACCGGGACCGGCTCCTCTGTTATCTGCCCGAACGAGGCGTGGCCCTGTTGTCGGTCCGCCAGGAGGGCACCCGCCTGTTCCTTCTGGACCCGGACACCCGCGGACGCCTGCCCCTGGACCGCCCGGACGCCCGTCCCCTGATCCTGGGCCGGGTGGTGGCCACCCTGCTCCAGGGATTTCCGGAGTGAACCATGCAACGCCACGGCACCGTTGACCTGCCCCTGCACCACGGCCGGGCCCCCCGATGGCTGTTCCAGCGGATGGTCCGGCTCGCAGGCGCCATCCTGGAGGCCATCGCCGTGGACCTGGGCCCGGTGGAGGTACTCCGACGGCTCCGGGATCCCGTGTGGTTCCAGGCCTTTGGCGCCCTCCTGGGCTTTGACTGGCACTCCTCCGGCCTCTCCACGACCACCACGGGGGCCATCAAAGAAGCCCTGCGACAGCGAGACCTGGGGCTCTTCGCCGCCGGCGGCAAGGGTCGAACCTCCCGCAAAACCCCCGAGGAGATCCGCCGGGCCGCCGAACGTGTGGGCTTTGACCCCGACCCCCTGATCCGGACCTCCCGCCTCGTGGCCAAGGTGGATTCCGCCGGACTCCAGGACGGCTATGAACTGTACCACCATGTGCTGCTCTTTACGCTCCGGGGCCAGTGGATCGTGATCCAGCAGGGAATGAACCCCCGCACCCGCTACGCTCGCCGGTACCACTGGTCCTGGGAGGGCCTCCAGTCCTTTGTGCAGGATCCCCACGCTGGCATTGCTGCCCAACGACGGGAACGCCAGGTGCTTAACCTGGTAAGCCGGAGGAGCGTAGATGCCCAGAGGGTC
>CAZXAO010000211.1:1348-3311 GCA_964638465.1 uncultured bacterium
AGTTCGGCTGCCCAGGAGGTGATCACGGAGTTGAGCCATCGGCCACCCGACCAGGTACGACGGCTCTACGAGCGGGCACGCCGGCTCCGGTTGCCGGCCCATCACCCCGTGTACCCGGAGGACATCCGGCCGGAGAACCTGGAACGCACCCTGCTCAAAACCTACGAACGACTGCCCGAGGACTTTGAAACCCTGCTGGGCCTGCCCGGCGTGGGAGCCCGGACCCTGCGGGCCCTTTCGCTCGTGGCCGATCTCATCTTCGGAGCCCCCCCGTCCTATCGGGATCCAGCCCTCTACAGCTTTGCCCACGGGGGCAAGGACGGCCATCCCTACCCGGTGAACCGCCGGGTATACGAACGCTCCATTGATGTGGTGGAGCGGGCCATCCGCCTGGCCCGGCTGGGTCACCGGGACACCCTGCAAACCCTGAAGCGCCTGTCCCGGCTCTTTTCGCCGGAACCCGAAAAACAGGAGGATTGAGCCATGCGGCACCTCCGCTTTTTCCTTCTGGCCCTGGCCCTTACGACTTCAGCCCGGGCCGAGACGGTTCTTAAGGTCTTGCCCGCCCCGGGCCCGCAGAATGGCCTGTACGCCTGGGGCCTTACCTTTGCCAACGGAACCCTCTATGTGGGGGACGACTACACCGGCCAGATCTTCGCCGTGGACACGGCCACCGGCTCGGTACTCCAGACCCTTTCTTTCCCCTATCCCTCCAACCACGGCCTGGCCTTTGACGGCACCCACCTCTGGGTGGCCCCGTACCGCTGGGATTCCCGCTACCTCTATCGGATGACCCTCAGCGGCGAGATCCTGGATTCCCTCTATGTGCCGGACTTTGCCGCAGGCGACTATGTGGGAGGCCTGGCCTACGATGGCACCCACCTCTGGGTGGCCGTGTACTATCCGAACCAGTACCCCAACCTCTATCGGGTGAACCCCGAGACTGGCATCGCCGAAGACACGATCCCGGCCGGTGGCACCCAGCCCTACGGGCTGGCCTTCGGCAACGGACACCTCTGGAACGCCATGGACGACAACGACGGTGACCCTGAGGAGATCTGGGAACTGGATCCCTCGGCGGGCACGCCTTTCCAGCACTTTCCGAGCCCCACCGGACACCCCCGGGGCCTGGCCTGGGACGGTGAAGCCCTCTGGCTCGTAGCGGCCTCACCGGCCTCCTGGGGCAGTGGCTTTGCCCTGTACCGCATTGACCCCTACGGGCCGGGGACGCCCCAACTCTCCGCTCCGGTGACCTTCTACGCCTTCGGCCAGGTGACCTACGGCGACACCGCCCTGGGGACCCTCTGGATCCAGAACACGGGCACCGCCCCGCTGGTGCTCGCCGCCGAAACCCACACAGAACCCTCCTTCTTCCTGGCCAACGCCCTGCCCGACACCGTGCTGCCTGACTCGCTCTACGCCTTGACCTTCGGCTTCGCCCCCTCCGGCCCGGGCTCCTTCCAGGACACCCTCTGGCTCAGCACCAACGATCCCCTGTGGCCCCGGGTGGGGTTTGCCCTGTCCGGGGAGGGCCTGGTCTCCGGTCCCCAGATCTTCCTGCCCGAAACCCTGGTGGAGATGGGCTCGCCCCGGGCCTGGTCCCTGAGCCGCCACTGGTTTCCAGTGGTCAACCTGGGCGACGCATCGCTGGAACTGCTGGACCTCCAGATCCTCAATCCCTCCCGTGGCACCTGGTACCTGTGGCCGGAGCCGTCCCTGCCCCTGGTGCTGGCCCCGGGCGAAACCCTGCGGCTCCCCCTGTGGTACCACGCCGTGCCGCTGCCCGACAGCAACCTGGCCCCCGGCACTCTGGTGATCCGGAGCAACGATCCCGTACACGACACCGTACGGGTCCCCCTCTACGGGGGTTGGTCCAGTGGCAGCCTGGCCGAAGGCGATCTCCTATGGCAGTTCCAGGTGCAGGGGGATCTGTGGAGACACTTCCGGGCGGTTCGGGTGTTCA
>CAZXAO010000212.1:0-3231 GCA_964638465.1 uncultured bacterium
ACAAAGCTTTCTTCATCACCGGTGCGGACACCTTCCCCCATATCGGCCTGCTCGTTTCCACCGACAACGGTGCCACCTGGACTGATACGGTGCTGGATCCTGTGGATGAACTGGAAGAAGAGGCCTTTGAGCTGCCGGTGTACATCCAGACCGCAGCGGACGGCTATGCGATTCAGGGGGCCTTTACGGACAACAACAACCCTGTGAATGTGTTCTACTACGGTCCTTTCTATGTGAATGTGGCTGAGGAGACGCCGCGTCCGGAGACGCCGCAGGTGTCCCTGGATGTCCACAATCCTGTGCGGAACGGTCGGGTGGCCTTCACTCTGCCCCACGGGGGCTATGCGGAGCTGACCCTCTACGACGCCACGGGCCGCCGCGTGTCCACCCTCTTCCGTGGCCTGACCTCTGGAGGGACCCACGAAGTGACCCTGCCGCACCTGGCCGAGGGCGTGTACCTTGTGAAACTCACCTCTTCCTACGGGGATGCCACTGGCAAGGTGGTGATCCTCCGTTAAGATTGCCACCAGGTGAGAAGGACAAGGGGGCCTCTGCAGAGGCCCCCTTTTTATATTGTGGCCCCTTGGCCCGGCCCTTTTCCTGTTTGACAGGGCACGTTGCTTCGTAACATTGCTCCATAGTGGGTTTCTTGCGCCAGATTTTCAGGCTTTCGCGCTCCCTGGGTGGTGGTCGGGTGTGTACTTATTGGGGGTTTAGAGGCCCCTGGAGGACGGCGCGTCACGCGCCTGGTGATTCCCGCTAAGGGAAGAGCGGATCCGTGCTCCGTCCGGTCGGACCCGGCTTTATGATAGAAGCCAACACCCCCATCAAAGGAGTGAACCATGCAACTTTGGCTCGTCGTAGAACTGCTCCTGTCGGCGACTGTGCGGCCCGGGTATCTCATCGTACAATTCCAGCAAAACGCTCGGGCCTATTTGTCCCAGGACCACTACACCACAGCCCCAGTGCCTTCCCTGAAGCAGGTCTTTGCAACATACGGGGTTCAATCCGTAGATCGGCTGATCCAGGATCCCCATATGCCTCAGGATGCCCGGGACTTGGGGCTGGACCTGATCTACCTGGTTCACTTTGATCCCACAAAGGATGCTGAGGCCTTTGCCCGGGCGCTGGAACAGAGCCCCTGGGTGCGTTCTGCCGAACCGGATCGGGCCAAGGAGCCCCTGTATCAGCCGAACGACCCCTCCCTGCTTCAGCAATGGGCGCTCTTCCAGGTGATGGCCCTGCAGGCTTGGGATCTCACCACCGGTGCGGATACCATCATCCTGGGCATTGATGACACTGGAGTGGATTGGGATCATGAGGACCTCGTGGGCAACATGTACCAGAATCTGGGCGAGGATGCCGATGGCGACGGCCATGTCCTGGAATTTAACGGTACCCAGTGGGTGTTTGATCCCGGAGATGTGAACGGTATGGACGACGACGGCAACGGCCGGGTGGATGACTTTGTCGGGTGGGACTTTTACGAGAACAACAATGACCCCAGCCCGGCCCATAATGGCCCGGACTACGAGCACGGGACCCATGTGGCCGGGATTGCGAGTGCAGCGACGGATAACGGAGTGGGCATTGCGGGGCTCGGGTTCCATTGTAAGATCCTGGGGTTGAGGTCCTACTGGCTGTCCAACTCGGTACAGGCTGTGTATTACGCAGCCAACATGGGTGCCGATGCCTTTAACATGAGCTGGGGGGGCTGGACCTCCTCGCTGAACTCCGCCTTTCAGTACGCTTACAACCACGGTGTGGTCCTGGTGGGTGCTGCGGGAAACGACAACACCTCCACCCCTATGTATCCTGCAGCCCATGACCTGGTGATCGCCGTAGCGGCTACAGACCAGAGCGACCACAAGTCCGATTACTCCAACTACGGGACCTGGATTGATGTAGCCGCCCCTGGAGATGCCATCCTGAGCACCACACCCGATAACACCTACCAATCCTTCTACGGAACTTCCATGGCTGCACCCCATGTAACCGGGCTGGTGGGCCTCATCCGAAGCCTTGTTCCGGATTATCCCGTGGATTCCGTACGGGCGTTGCTCCAGGCAACAGCCGATCCGTTGCCGGATGATCCCTATTACAACAACGGTCAACTGGGCAGTGGTCGAATCAACGCCCTTCGGGCTGTTCGAACCCTTGCCGTGCACCGGTATGCGATGGTGCGCCTGGTCTCCGTGACCTTTGAAGACAACGGTGACGGCGACGGTCGTCCAGATCCTGGGGAGACGATCACCGTGCATGTGACGGTGGTGGATTCCGCCGACTGGCAGCCCGCAGGGAACCTGGAGATCCGCCTGCGGACGCAGGATTCTACCCTGACCCTGGTGGACTCGGTGGCCCATCTCGGGACCCTCTCCCCTGGGCAAACCGCTTCAAATATTAACGATCCCCTGGTGTTCACCGTGGGAGACGCGGAACCCCACTGGTCTTCGCTGGTGTTCGTTTTCCACTCGGATCCGCCGGCGGTGGTGGGCCGGGAGACCTATGCGTTCATCGTGGGGCAACCCTATGTGTTGGTGGTGGACGACGACGAGGGGGCGGACTACGAGGAGTACTACCTGGCCGCTCTGGACTCGCTCCATGTGGTGTTTGACTACTGGAATGTGAGCGAGCAAGGCACGCCCCGGCTAAGCGGCCTTCTGGGGCTGCAGGAACACCCCGTGATCCTCTGGTTCACCGGTGACGCTGCCAATCCGTTGAACGCCGATGAACAGGACAGTCTGGTGGCGGCCCTGGAAGGAGGTCACTCGTTGATCCTCTCCAGCCAGAATGCAGCAGAGGACCTCTCCGGGTCTTCCTTCCTGAGTCAGTACCTCCACGCTTCCCTGGTGAACGGGAACTCCGGAGACTTCTTCGTGAACGGTGTGCCCGGGGATCCGGTGGGGGATAGTCTTCGTCTGGTCATCTTTGGCCCTGGAGGAGCGAACAACGCTTCCTCGCCGGATGTTCTACAACCTGAGGCTGGAGCGACGGCGTTCCTGAACTACCAGAGCGCCAATGGTGCGGCTGCCCTTCGGTACCAGGGGACCTATAAACTGGCCTACCTCGGATTCCCCCTGGAAGCGGTGAACAACTCGGTCAGTGGATTTGATCACCGGGAACGGCTCCTGGGCCGGATCCTGTGGTGGATGGGTGTGCCGGTGGGAGTAGAGGAAACCTCTACACCAGCGCTCCCCGGGCGTATTCAGGTCAGCCTTCAGGGGGCCGTGG
>CAZXAO010000213.1:0-3149 GCA_964638465.1 uncultured bacterium
GCCGTGCCCCTCCCCTGGGGTAGAGGAACAGGTGGGGATCAGGGAAGCCACACCACCCGTACCGTCTTACGCACCCCCGGGGCCCTCAAGTGCACCAGGTACATCCCCGCCGGCAGCACCGACGCACCAGGAAACGCCACCCGATGGTACCCGGCCTCCAACACCCCCTGCACCAGGGTGGCCACCCGCCTCCCCGCAATGTCATAGACCTCCACCTGCACCTTCGCCCGACGCGGCACGGCCAGCACCAGATCCCCACGATGCCTCATGGGCATCGCCCCGGCCACCCGGAGGTCAAACGCCCGGGGAAGACCCGACCCCACGGTCTCCCCCGCCATGGGACCCCCCTGGGACCGGTCTTCGCCAAACACATAGATCTCGTTCAGCACCGCCGTAGGACCCGATACCTTCTCCACCCGCAACTCCACCATGGAGTCCACAACGTACATCTCCGAAGGAATCTCTATCTCCACATAGGTGATGGTGCCGGGCTCCGCCTCCGAAACCTTCAACTCCTGGCCATCCGCGTAGAACCGCTCCCGCACGGTGGTGTCCTTCTCGTGATAAATGTAAAGACCAAACCGGTAATCCCTCCCGGGATCCAGGTCCTTGATCTTGTATTCCAGAGCAGACCCCACATCCGCCGACTTGCCCTTCTGATCACTGTAAACCTCAAAGCCCCGGCGAGATACCGTGGAAGGATTGGGCAGGGTATCCCCCAGGGTGATCACCTGCTCGGGAATCGGACCGGTAGCGTAGGTGGCACTCAGGAGAGCGGTCTGGTGGGTTGTGTGCTCCTCTTCCAGCCAGGTCGCAACATACACGGTGGTCTCGTAGTACTCACCGCCCACCCGATAGACCACAGCCTGGGACGCCAGGGCGTCACCCCAGGGCTGAGGATCCAGCACTTCGGGCTGGGCGGAAAGGGCAAGGGAAAGGTGCACAATATCCAGACCGTCCTTGCCCTCTTCGCTCCAGAAAACCCGTTGCCCCGCATACCAGGGTGAGGTGCTGTGGGCATCCGGAGTATTGGAAAGGTTCATGGGCTTGCTGATGAAGGAGGTATCGCCAGCGTAGAGGTAGCGGTAGAAGATCTCCCCCGGGGTCCCCTGACTCCAGAAGAGGTACACGGTTTTACCCTCCAGGGCCACATGCGGGGTACGGTAAGGTGGATCGCCGCTGGCCACGGTGCGGGTGTGCCAGTGGTCGTGGAGGAATTCGTACAGCGAAACGGCCGACGAGTCCGGAGTAAGGCTCAGCACAGCCACATAATCGGCATAGGAGACCAGAGAAGGGGCACGCAGACTCATGCGGGCCCCCCAGGGCGTAAGGGTGTCCGGGGCGGATTTTACCTCCACGGCCAGCGTGTCCACCCGGAGGAGATGTCCGGCAGGATCCAGGGTGAGCACCAGGAAAACCTCTGAGGTAACCACAAAGAGGGAATCCCGAAGAGAGCCAGCCAGTTGCGAGACCCCCAGGGTCAGGGCTCCCTCCGAGGCCGAAGCGGCCACAGGACCGTGCACAACCCCCGGTTCCGAAACCCACAGCACTTCGGGGGCAGAAAAGCCCTCCCGGGGATGGTACTCCAGGGACATCAGGGTATCCTGACCAGGCGTCCCACGCCAGAACAGAACCCGGAAACCCGTGTCTTCGGTGGCCACCAGGGTGGGCGCCCAGCCGGAACACAGCCTGCGAGGGCTGGTCCACGTCTCCGCCTTGTCGTCGGCCCAGGCGTACCAGAGGGATCCCCCCTGATACCACACCGCATAGGTTTGGTCAGGTGTACGAAACAGACGCACCTGTCCGTCGCCCGGAAGATCCAGACGGGTGGGATCGGCCACGACAGCATGTAGCGGACGGAAAGTCCGGCGCTTGAACACCACCAGGGGTTCCTCCTCCAGGGCATAGGCCACAGCAATCTTCACCATGGTATTGCCCGGGGTGGAAAGAATGGGCAGAGCAAGGTCCAAGTCCGAGATGCCCCGAGAAGGGAGCAGATTCATGCGCTGCAGGGGACTCCAGGCTGTCGGATCTCCCAGGACACCTCGGCGTAGCAACCGAAGATGAGGACCCTCCTGCACCAGAAGGTACTCCTCCAGACCCCTCCGGGCAGGCTCCAGATCCACGGGACAGGTGTCTGCTGAAGCGTAGGTGTACACCACCGGAGGATCCGTCCAGTCCAGGATCCCCTGCTCGTTCACAAAGTAGTAAAAAATACGCAGGGACTGACCCTCGCGAAAGGCCACCAGGGATTGAGAAACACCCAGGTCGTAAAGGATTCCCGTAGCACCATATACCTGACCCCCCTGCAGGGGATAAGACTCCATACGCAGGTGATCGCTGGGAGGAGACTGCCAGCCCTCAGGAAAGGTCAACATCCATGCAGGACCGTAAACCGTAGAGAAAATCCGATCCTGAACACCCACCTCCCCCACGGGATCGGGAAAGAAGCGTAAACCCCCATAAGGGATGACCGTTCCATCCACCGCATGAACAGCCCAGAAGGGCTGTTCATTCTCGTAGTTTCCCTGGGCCTTGACCAACCCCACCAGCAATGTGTCAGTGCCCGGCTTCCAGAAGAGTCCTCCATCGCCAAACCCTCCTTGATTAAGGGTAGGAAGGGGAATTTCCGGCCCCACAGTAGAACCTTCCACAACCCTCACGAAAAAGTTCCAGTCCCCTCCATGCTGGTCCGTCAGACGATAAAGCACCCCCACCCGATGCCCATAGCGTTCTCCCGCAACCTCAAACTTGTAAGGAAAGATACCTACCGGCGTCTCCAGTGAAACTTCATCACTGAAGTGGAAACCCCCGTCCCGGGAATACCGATAGTATATCTGCGCATTAGTGGCATACCCATTCTCGGGTGAAGCGTAGAACACATACAGCCAATCTCCTGCCCACACAGTCCTCACCCAGCGCACCGGGTGCTCCAGTGCCCAGTGCGGGGTGTTGAAAACGTAAATGTCCACCCAGTCTGAAGTATGGGCACCATCGGTAGACCGAATCTGATACAGGTACGTGTGGAAAGGCTCCACGTGATTGTCGGTGAACGACGCCGCATTGGGATCACTGATGGTGTAGTCAACGGTATCCTGGACTTCGTCAATCCTTCGGATTTCATAACCGGTGTTGTAATTTGAGTTGTC
>CAZXAO010000214.1:0-3138 GCA_964638465.1 uncultured bacterium
CCCAGGGCGTGACCAACGCCTGGCAGATGCTGGACGAGTCCTGTGAACCCCTTACCCGGGAGCAGATTGAAGCACTGGCGGAGCCCCATTGATCCGCCTTTCCGGGCCATAGGCTTGCTGCGGGGCCCCGGGTTGGGCCCCGCAGCCGTTTAAAAGCCAACAAAGGAGGCCTGCTATGGGCGTTTTTTGGACCGTGCTCCTGGCCTGGACCCTGCAGGGAGGGCTGGGCCTCAGCGTGGTGCCGTACGCAGTGACGGACTCCACGCGGGAGGCCTCCTTCTCCCCCTACCTCAGGGTACGGGCCCTGGGCCTGGCTCCAGGGCTCTCGGCCACCCTCGCCCTGCGGGGCTACCTGGCGGACACCGCCCGGCCCCAGGCACCTCCCCTCCGGCTGCTTACCGCCCGGATCACCTACCAGCGAGGGGGCCTGCGGGCCCGCCTGGGCCGTCAGTTCCAGTTCGTGGGCCTGGGCGGCCTGGTGGACGGCCTGTGCCTGGGCGTTCACACCGGCCAGGTGGAATGGACCGCCCTCCTCGGATACCGGGCTCCCAGCCTCTGGGAGGATACCCTGGGCCTGGAACTCCGCAGCCAGAATCCCCTGCTGGCCCTCCAGACCCGATACACCCTCCGCCCCCGCCTCCAGGTTTACGCGGGCTACGGGCGAGAAACTGCGGACGACACGCTGCTCCAGGCCCCCCTGTGGCTGGGACTTTCCACCTACGGCCGGGCGTGGACCCTCCAGGGCGAACTCGCCTACGACCTGGAGCACACCGTGCTCAGCCGGGGCCATCTGTCCGCCTCCTACCGACTGCCCGCCGTGCTTCTGGACCTCCAGTACCGCTATCAGGATCCCTGGCGCGATCTGATGAAATTCTCCCTGCCCTACTGGATCGCTGAAGACCCGGTGAGGTTCTCCCAGCCCACCCACCGGCTGGAAGCGTCGGCCCGGTTCACCCGGGGTCTGCCAGGTCTGGACCTGGGTTTCTTCTCGGCTCACAACGCCGTCGCCACCTATACCCACGGATGGGTCGCCTACCGGATAGGGCGGTTTTCGGCTCGCCTGTGGGCCGGTCAGGAGTGGGAGGGCACTGCCTACGGGACCCTGCTCACCTATGGGCACCCGCTGCGACCCGGGGTTCGTCTCTGGCTCCAGGCCCGATGGGCCCGGAGTCCCCGGTATGCAGGTGCCATCTACAGTTTCCGTCCCCGGCTGGTCTGGCGTTTCGCCAGCGGTCCCTCGCTGCAGGCCGAACTCCGGTTCTGGAAACGCCCCGGGGTGGCCTGGGAAACCCAGGGCTACCTGGGGCTGTACCTGCCCTTTAGCCGGAGGTTTGGAACATGAACGCCCTGTTGCTCGTTCTCCTGACCTGGACCTTTCCCCACGGTCTCCATGTGGTGGAAATGGGCACCGAGTGCTCTGTGTGCCACGGAGCCGCGGAAACCAGCCTCCAGAGCACCGACCAGCTGGTGCCCGATCCCTCGGTGTGCCAGGAGTGCCACGAGGGTTCCATGGGCTACGAAAAGCCGGCACCCGGGCCACCCTGGATCGCCCACTTCCCCCACCAGGTCCACCTGAACCAGGGGGTCTCCTGCGTGGTGTGCCACGGGGATTCTGCGAATCCTACCCTGCCTGCCATGGCCACCTGCATGACCTGCCACAACGGCACCCGGGCCCCCGCCACCTGTCTCACCTGCCACGAGGAAGAGGACCCGAAGTTTGCCCGGTACCATCCACCGGGCTGGCTTTCGCTGCACGGCGACTTCGCCCGCACCCGGATCCCCACCTGTCAGATGTGTCATGCCCCCACCCAGGCCCTGGCCAACCCCTCGCCCTCACCGGCCTGTGAGAACTGCCACGAGCGGGAGAACCTGAAACTGCAGGTGCACCCGGAAACCTTCCTGTACACGCATGCCGAGGCCTTTGCCACCCGGCAGTTGAACTGTGCGGTGTGCCACCGCAACTATCAGGACTGCCTGTCCTGCCACCAGGAGCGGGCGTCCATCCCCCTGGATCACCTCAATCCTGACTGGGTTCAGAGGGGGCTCCACGGCGAGGAAGCCCGGGTGAACCCGGATCGTTGCCTCGTGTGTCACGGAGAACAGAGCCCCACCTGCCAGCGCTGCCACACGGGCAAACCCTGAGGTCTCTTCCTGAGAGTACAACGGCGGTGCGGTCTTTCCCCGCACCGCCGTTGTGTCTTTCCCAGGTTTCAGGACTCCTCCACCAGGCGTTGCATTTCCCGGTACACCCGGGCGATATGGCACTCCCAGCAGGCCTTTTCCTGCACCAGGGCCTTGTTGAGCTGGCGGGCCCGCTGGATCCGTTCGGGCCGGGCCATGGCCTCCTGGATCCTCCGGGCCAGGTCCCGGGGGTTGCCGGGCTCAAACAAAAGGCCGTTGAAGCCGTCCAGGATCCACTCCCGGTTGGCCGGCAGATCGGACACCACAGGGAACACCCCCAACGCCATGGCCTCCAAAAGGGACACCGAGGTGGAATCCACCAGGGAAGCGGACAGGTACAGGTGTCCCCGGGCCACCGTGGCCATGAGTTCTTCGTAGGGCAGAAAGCCGGTGAAGGTCACCCGGTCCCGGAGGGCCGGCCGTGCGGCCACGAAGGCCCGGGCTTCCCGGCCCAGGGAGCCATCCGAGGCCATGATCAGGCGCACGGGAAGGTTCTGCTGCACCAGGAGGTCCACAGCCCGCAGGGTGGTGAAGGGGT
Source organism: uncultured bacterium (assembly GCA_964638465.1). GTDB lineage: Bacteria > Hydrothermota > Hydrothermia > WGAB01 > WGAB01 > WGAB01. The sequence continues at coordinate 2,720 of CAZXAO010000214.1, forward strand.
CCATGTCCGGTGCGATCCGCCGGTGGGAGACCAGGATCCACTCCTCCGGAGGTTCAAAGGGAGGAATCGGTCGGTTCCGGAGTTCTTCGGGCACGCCCCAGGTGATCACGGTGATCCGATCCCGGGGGTAGCCGTACCCCTCGGTGAGCCGGTCCCGCATGACCAGGGCATCCACGGCGATATGCTGGGCCCGGTGGATCAGAAACCGAAAGGCCTGGCGGTGGATCGGGGTCTTTTCGGCGGTCAGCAGGATGTCGGATCCCCAGCCCACCAGGTACACCGGTCGGCGGCCGGCCACCAGGGCGGCCAGAAGGCCGTAGTTGGGCATGTTCACGGGGTTCAGGAGGTCGGGCTGGAGGTCTTCCACCACGCGCTTGACCCGGTCGGCGGTCAGCACATACCGGAAGGTGAGGTTCTGG
>CAZXAO010000215.1:0-3124 GCA_964638465.1 uncultured bacterium
GAGGTTGATGCCTGTGGCATCCAGGCCGGCCTCGGCAAGCCCAAAGGCCAGGGCAAAGAGGGGCCCCCCGTTGCTGCGGACCTGTACGAGTTCCTGAAGGGGATTCAGGATCTGGGTGCGGACCCCGAAACGGTCCCGCAGGGCCTCGGCCAGCCCCACGATCCGGGCACCGCCGCCGGCCAGATAGAAGGTGCGGGGCTTGGCCTTCTCCTCGGGCCAGAAGAACCCAAAGATCCGGTCCAGCTGATCCAGATAGTCCGAGGTCTCCAGCCGGATGACCTCTTCAGCCGAGATGTCCGGAATCTCAGCCTGGCCCAGCAGGATCTTCTCTCCGTTCTCGTAAGAGAAACCGAGCTCCCGACGCAGGGATTCCAGGAAGTTACGGAGGCCGACATTGATATCCCGGGAGTTGACGACGATGCCCTTCTGGATAAAGAAGAGGTCGGTAAAGGCGTGCCCGATGTCCAGCACCAGGGCGGTTTTCTCCTTACGGAGGCCCTGCAGCGTGTACTGCCAGGCGATGCTCTCCGGGATGATCTTAACCGGGTTTAACCCTGCCGACCGGGCCAGATCCAGCTGGGAATAGATCATGTCCTGCCGCGCGGCCACGATGAGGACATCCCAGGCATTCTCCTCCTCCTGGAGGATCTGGTAATCCCAGATGACATCCGAGAGATTGAAGGGAATGCTCTGGCGGGTCGCCCGCTCAATGAGTTCCTCGCGGGATTCCTTCCCCTTTTGCACGCGGAGGCGTCGGAGGATCACACCCCGGGCCACCGACAGGGTCACATCGCGACCCTCAATGCCGCTGCGGGCCGCCGCTTCCCGAAGGGCCTCAATCACCCCGATGCGGTCCAGGATTTCTCGTTCTACGATGGCCTGTTCAGGGATCTCCTGGAGATGGGAGGTCAGGATCCGCCGCTCCTCATCCCGCCCCTTTTCCACCTCCAGAATTTTGATAAACCTTGACCCGAGATCCAGTCCAATAGACTGGACCGGTTTCCCTCCCAGAAATCCCTTGAGCATAAACTTACTCCTTGTTGACGGTGACCGTTAACACAGAGTGGTTGTCTTTATGCTCCTTTTCAATTTCAATGGTCCGCTTCTCAAAGATTTCTTGGACCGTGGTGGCGTCCAGCATCAGGATGACGGGCTTGGCCTTGAATTGGATTTGATAATGGGTGGGGGTTTCCAGGATTCGGAGTTGGACCTCGTCCCCCTCTTCCACGGTGCCGATGATCTTCCGGGTGAGTTCCTCCACGCCTTCTACAAACCACTCCGGGGGCGAGAAGGCCGGGTTCACAAAGACCTTGAGAGTCCCTCCCCGTTTGAGGGCCTCCTTCTTGAGGGTTTTTAAGCGGATCAGCAGGGAAGACTTAGGGCGTTGTTTCAGGAATTTTAGAAACTCCAGAATCCGTTCGTATCCAGCCTTCCCCGAACGGATGGATTCCAGATACTCCTTGAACTTGTCGTCAAAGGCAGCGTCCTCCGGGATCCCCGGCTCGGCCGCAGGCACCTCCTGCCCCTGGGACGACCCCGGGGTGCTGTGGGCCCGGTCGGCCTTCTCCTCCAGGGGCCCGGTTTCCGCCAGGACCGTTTCAATCTCTTCTTCCTCGTGGATCTCCGGCAGGTAGTGTCGCTCAAACTTCTCCACCCGCCGGAGGATGCGCCGATGAACCCCGGCACCCTTCAGGTCCTTGGAGGTGGTGGCCAGGATGTGTCCCCCCTCCGTAAGGTACCAGTCAATGAAGTCGGCAAAGCGGACGGCCTCCCGGATGCCCTCCAGGTCGTCCACCAGCAGGTACTTGTGGTCATTGAAGAACTCCCGCAACTGCGGATAAACTCCGGTCTCCTCAATCTCCAGGAAAAGGTCCCGGAGAAGGCTACCGGTGGTCAGAAGGACCCCGGCATCGGGGGAAGACAAGAGGATCTTGTTGGCCACGGCGTGGGTAAGAAAGGTCTTGCCACTCCCTTCGCCCCCAACGATCAGCAGGCCACTGTTGGAGGTCCGGAGGAACTCCTCAATCTTGTCCATCAGGATGGCGTTCTCCTCCTCCTGGGTGTCCACCTGCTCCAGGGTGCGCTGGGGATCGGGTCGCACGAAAAAGGCGTCAAAGTATCGGGGCGGGTCCAGTTTGCCGTAGTAACTCAGGATGGCCCCCTTCACCTCGCTGAGCTTGGCCGCCAGGGGGATGACCTCCAGGTCCGAAACGAAGGAGATCTCCTTCAGGGCCCGGCGGTTCAGGGGGTTGGCCATGGCCAGGATCAGGCTCTTCTTGGTGCGTTTGATGGGGATCAGAAAGTACCGGGCGGCGATCCGATAGGGGATGTAGTAGATGGCATCGGGATCAATGTCAATCTCCTTGAGGCGCACCACATGGAGCCCCAGCACCTTGGAGAAGAAATCCAGCAGGTCCTCCTCCTTCAGGTAGCCCAGTTCCACCAGATGCTGGAGCAGGGACCCCCCGTGCTTCCACTGGCGATCGGCTGCCCGCTTGACCTGATCCTTGGTCAGCAGACCGCCCTCCCGGAGCCGTTCAATGAGCCCTTGCATGGCTATCCTTTTCTCCGTCGTTTCGGGGTTTTCCCGCCCCGAAGTCCACGGCCACTCAGGGCCTCCAGCCGCCGCTTCACATCCATGAAGTTCATGTCCTTAAAGAGGATCTCCCGGTAGATTTTAATGGCTTCCTCGCGTTCGCCTAAAGCCTCGTGGGTGCGGGCGATCCAGTACTGGAACATGAGCTTCTCCCGGCCCACGGCCTTGGTCACCCCTTCTTCAAAGGCCCGCAGAGCCAGGTCCTCCTCACCGGCCCGGAGGAAAGCCTTGCCCAGCATGAGCAAGGCCTCCAGATCCTCTGGATGTTCGCTCAAATAGTTCTGGTACTCCAGAATGGCCGAACGATAAAGCCCCATGTCAAACAGGGCGTGGGCCCGGGTCAGGGAGGGACGGGTGGAGACCTCCACGCCCTGACTCAATTCGTGATCAATCTCGTGGAGCAGGTACAGGAAGTCCGGATCGTAGGGAAGGTGGGTTGGCCCCGCAGGGGCTTCGTAGGCGGCCTCCCCTTCGGCCTTCTGCAAGGTCTCCTGGATGTCCGTATCCTGAAGGCCGTAGGCGTTCAGG
>CAZXAO010000216.1:0-2358 GCA_964638465.1 uncultured bacterium
CGCCACCGAGGAGAACCGCACGCTGCTGGAACAGAAGATCCAGCAATTGCAGGAGCGGCTTCAGCACCGCTCCCGGGGTTGATCTCCCTTTCGGCGGAAATCGTGGGGCGGCGGGGCCCGTCGGGCCCCGCCGCCCCACGATTTGGAAACCGGCCCAAGCTCAAGGGGTTACGGCAGCCTCCACCCGCTCCTTCATCAGGGTCCCCAGGTTCTGGAGCTCCTGGAGGACGGGCTCGTAGATCTCCGGATGCGTGGGAATCCACACCCCCGTGAGGTGGATTCGCCCCTCCAGGAGAAGTCGGGCAGCAATGGCTGCGGGCAGGGACACCGTGCGGGCCACGGCCGTTTCCTTGCCCACCACCCCGAAGTCCAGGAGCACCGAGGTGTGTCGTTCCCTGCGGCCGTCCGGAAATTCGGCCTCCACGATGTCCTGGAGGATCACCATATCGCGTTCCCCTTCCCGGTACTGGAGTTTCTGGAGCATCAGGTGGAGCAGCAGATCCAGGGGGGTTCGGGCATCCCGGGGAACCGGGACCTCGTCCAGGAGCCCCAGCCAGGCAAAGCGTTCCAGGACCGGGGCGTCCTCCGGCACCCCCAGGCGGCGGGCCAGGGCCCTTCGGAGATCTTCGGAGGGACCGATGCCCAGTTTCCTCCGGAGAAAGCCCGCATAGGTGAGCCCCCGGGGATCCACGGTCTCCGCTTCGGTCAGGTAGCCCAGGTGGGCCAGGGCCGCCATGGACTCGGCCCAGCCGGGCCATCGGACGGTGCCCCGGAACAGGGTGTGTACCTCCGGAATGTCATAGAGGTCCCGATACTGCAAAGAATCCCGGTTCGGATAGACCTCTACGGTGCCCACCTCCTCCAGGGTATGGGTTTCCACATGGTCAAAGATCTCCACACCACGGACCTCGTACACCCGACCCTGCCGCAGAAACCGGGCGGCCCGGGTGGAGGCCTGGAGCACCCCCTTGGGGCTCCAGGCAAACTTGTAGCCCCAGGGGTTGTCGTTGGCCTCGGGAGCCGGCAGGGCGCCACAGTGGGACTCAAAGGAAAGAATCCGGGCCCCCCGGGCCCGATACCGGTCAATGGTCCGCATGGCTGACATGTGGTCAATGCCGGGGTCCAGGCCGATCTCGTTCAGAAGCAACACCCCCCTTTGCCGGGCCTCCTGGTCCAGCGCCTTCATCTCCGGACTCACATAGGAGGTGGTCACCAGGGGTTTCCGATGCTCCAGGGCGATGCGGGCCACCTGTGTGTGAAACCCGTGGGGCAACATACTGATGACCACATCGTGGTCCTGGATCATGCGCCGGAGGGTTTCCAGGTCGTCCGTGGTCCAGGCCACCGTGCGGCCCCGGGGATGCCCCTGGACCATGGCGGCGGCTTTCTTCTCCGTGCGGGACGCTACGGTCACCCCAAAGGGGGTGTGTTCCAGCAGATAGCGGACCATGGGACGGGTCACCAGCCCGGCCCCCAACACCAGCGCCTGTTTCATGGCTCACTCCTTCCTGAGAAAGGCCTCCATGTAGGTGTACGCCGGCGCAAACTTCCCCGCAAGAAGGATCACTGCCCGTTTGACCTCGGCGGGCAGGTCCAGGTGTTCAAAGTCCTGGGTGTAGTCGGCCCGGGCGATGGCGGGCACATAGGGTTTCAGGGCTTCGCTGAAGGCCCGAGAGGCGTCCCGCGGTAACTCCGTGGGCCAGATGTCCACGGCCATGATCAGAAGGCCGGGGGCGTCCAGGTCGTCGGTGTACTTCCCGGTAAGGGGATCGTACACATAGCCAGGGTGTTCCGGGTCACCGCCCTTGATGGTGGCCTCAATGGAGCCCTCAATGTCCAGGGTGATGTCTCCGATGACCATCAGTTTCGGCGGATGCTGGTGTTGCCAGAGATGCCGGAGGTGCTCCCGGGTGACCAGCTTCGGATAGCGTTCTTCCCAGTAGATGCCGTTCACCAGCACGGTAAGGTAGGGCAGGAACTCGGGCATGCGCGACGCAAACCGTTCCGGGTGTTGTTGGAACTCCTCGTCGGAAAAGGGTTTGCCCTCCCGGTGGCGGTAGCGGTCGCGCTTGCCGAAGACCACCTTGTAGATGACCCGGGGAGAGGCGTGATCCGCCAGGGTCTTCAGGTCTTCCGGGGTTACCTCCTCCACGGGTAACGCCTCCAGGATCTCCCAGACGCCGTGGGAGACATGGCCGTGCCCGGTGACCCCCACCACCAGGGGGACGATCTCACGGGGCAGGCCCTGTTCTGCGATGGCCTTGCCGATCCACTCCAGGTCTTCTAGGGCGTGGGACAGGGAGTAGTATTCAAAGGCCCGGCGTACCCAGGCGAGGGGGGTATCGTACCCCCGGAGCC
>CAZXAO010000216.1:2368-3111 GCA_964638465.1 uncultured bacterium
CGGAGCCGGAGCCGACGGCCCAGCGCCCAGAGGGTGTCAATCATCCCTGCGAGCCCCGCAAACCGGCCAAAGAAGATGAGCCGGTTGCCCTGCTCGTCCGTGATCTTTTCGTAGTCAATGAGGGTGTCCCGGAGTTCCACCAGCCGGCGCAGCATGGGCAGGTTCTGCCTCTGACCCTTGAAGGTATGGGAGAAGATGACATAGGTCTTGTGGGGCTCCAGGTACTGGGGCTGAATCTCCTTGATGCCGAAGATGACGGGCACCTCCGAGAGGTCCTCCTGGACCAGGGCACCGACCCGCCGGTACTCCTCGTCAGAGAAAATCCGGCGACGCGAAGGTTGTACCACCACCTCCAGGTGATGGTTCTGGATCAGGTCCCGGACATCGTTGGGGGTGAGCGGTGCCCTCCGTTCCCATTCCCACTTGGTTTCCCTGCGGATACCAATCCGTGCACGCATGGGCATTAGCATACGCCCGTCCCCCAAGACCCGGCAACCCCTTGCCACCGTCGGGAACGCCATCGGTCCCGGGGGCGTTGTTCGGTGGGAAACATACCGGGAGGGTGGTGCCTACCCCCGGCCCTCCCGTCCTGGGAAAGGGGGTAGGAGCGGCTTTAGCCGCGATGTTTTCAGCGGAAATTCTGCCCACCAGGGTTCCCAAACCGGGTTTCCGGGGCGTGTTTTTCTTTTCTTCGGGGTCCCCAGGGATTTTCGGAGAAAATCCCTGGGGTGGGTCCTGTAGGA
>CAZXAO010000217.1:0-3079 GCA_964638465.1 uncultured bacterium
GGCGGCGCCCAGGCCCTGGGATCCTGTATCGCCCATGAAGATCGCGGCGGGATGGGCGTTGTACCACAGGAAGGCGAGCAGGGCTCCGATCAGGGTAGCGGCGAACACGGCCAGTTCCCCCATCCCGGGCTGATACAACACATTGAGGTAGTGGGACAATCGGGCGTGGCCCTGGATGTAGGCCACGGCCATGAGGACGCCCAGGGGGGCCAGGGCGGTGCCGGCAGCCAGGCCGTCCAGGCCATCGGTCAGGTTCACGGCATTGGAGGTGCCCACGAACACGAACCACAGGAACAGGGGGTAGAGCCAGCTGAAGTTGAGCACATAGTTCTTGAAGAAGAGCATCTGGGTGGTGAAGGCCAGGTCACCGTAGGTGAGCCAGACGAAGAGAAAAACGCCCAGGGCCACGAGCCCCTGGACGGTGAGTTTCGTGCGTTTGGAAAGCCCCTTGCTTTTGCCGTCGCGGAGTTTCATCAGGTCGTCGGCAAAGCCCATCAGGGTGAGCACGGTGACCACGGCCAGGCTGACCCAGAGGGAAGCCACATCCCAGCGGGCCCAGAGCAGGGCGGCCAGCAGGGAGGCCGAAAGGAACACGAGCCCCCCGGAGGTGGGGGTGCCCCGTTTGTGATTGTGATGGGAGAGGTCGTCCAGGATCACCTCGCCGTAGTTCCGCCGGCGAATCCATCGGATGAAGAGGGGCAGGGCCACGAAGGTCAGGAGGAAGGCGGTGATGGCAGCCATCAGGGCCCGGAAGGTGGTGTACCGGAACAGGTTGAACAGGATGGAGTACCGGGCCAGGGGGGTGAGCAGGTGGTACAGCATCAGCGGGTCCCTCCGATTTCCGCGGGTTGGCGGGGCCAGAGCCGGTCCAGCAGGGTTTCCAGGGCCACAGCCCGGGAGGCCTTGAGGGCCAGGAGGTCACCGGGTTTCAGGGCCTTGCGGACCGTGGCAGCGGCTTCCTCGGGGCGGGTGAAGTGGGCCAGGAGGTCCATGGGCTCCTTCCGGAGTTCTTCCACATAGAACCGGGCTTCAGGGCCCACGGCCACCAGGCGCCGAAAGCCCAGTTGAAAGGCCCGACGGGCCACCCGGCGGTGCAGGGCCTCACTAAAGGCCCCGAGTTCCCGCATGTCGCCGAGCACCAGAAGCACCCGGTCGCTCCGGGAAGCCAGCGTTTCCAGCAGGTTTTCCACCGAGGCCGGATTGGCGTTGTAAGCGTCGTTCACCACCGTGATGTCGTCCCGACGGAACACCTGCATCCGCATGGCGGGCGGCTGGAAGGTGGCCAGGCGTTCGTGGACCACCTCCAGGGGGACCTCCAGGTGCAGGGCAAGGGCTACCGCGCCCAGGGCCACGGCCAGGGGGCCCGGGCCGCCGGGTCGGCTGATCCAGGAGCGGCCCTGCCACTGCCACCGATTTGCCTCCAGGCCGGTTTCCGGGTTCCGGATGCCCTGGCTGTGGGGGCCGAAGGGCACGAGGTCTACCCCCTCGGGCAGCACCCGGCGGAACAGCTCAAAGAAGGGTTCCAGGGCTTCGTTGACGAAGACTGGGCCAGGCACCGTGTGGTAAAACAGGGTGGCCTTTTCGCGGGCGATGGCCTCCAGGGAGCCGAAGAAGCCCAGGTGGGCCTCGGCCACGGCGGTCAGTAGGGCCACATGGGGACGGGCGATGGCTGCCAGTTGGTTCATCTCACCGGGGTGGTTGGTGCCCAGTTCCAGTACCAGCACCTGGGTGTCCCGGGGAGCGTTCAGCAGGGTCAGGGGCAGGCCTATGAAGTTGTTGTAGCTCTTTGGGGCCTGATGCACCCGGTACCGGGCGGCCAGCAGGTGAGCCACCAGATCCTTGGCTGTGGTCTTGCCCACCGAGCCCGTGATGCCCACGATGCGGGCCTTGAGCCGCATCCGGGCCACCCGGGCGAGGTGGATCAGGGCGGCCCGGGGATCCTGGACCCGGATCAGGGGCACGGCGGCACCCCGGGGTCGCCGATCCGAGAGCACGGCCACTGCACCCCGTTCCAGGGCCTGTTCCACAAAGGTGATGCCGTGATGCCGTTCCCCCTGGAGGGCCACGAACAGCTGGCCGGGGGTGAGCGTGCGGGAGTCTATGGAGACTCCCTGGATCTCCTGGTGAGCTGGCAGGTGTTCCAGGCTACCGCCGGCGATCCGGGCCACCTCCTGGGCCGTCCATCGCAGGGTCATGGCAAAAGCCCCCGTGCTTTCAGGATGTCCAGGGCCACCTTCCGATCGTCAAAGGGGATCCTCTGGCCCTGGATGGTCTGGGTGATCTCGTGACCTTTGCCGGCCAGGATCACCACATCGCCGGGTTCAGCCAGGTTCAGGGCGAGTTCAATGGCTTTGCGGCGATCGGGTTCCACATGTACCTCGCGGCCCCGGTGTTCCAGGCCTTCCATCAGATCGGCGATGATGGCCAGGGGATCCTCCGAGCGGGGGTTATCCGAAGTGAGCACCAGCACATCGGCGTACTGTTCCACGGTGCGGGCCATGAGCGGTCGTTTGCCGATGTCCCGGTCGCCGCCGGCGCCGAAGACGGTGATGATCCGGCGGGGGTTCAGCTGTTGCACGGCCCGATGGAGGACCTCCAGGGCGTCCGGGGTATGGGCGTAGTCCACGATCACCTGGAAGGGCGCTCCCCGGCCCAGGAGGGTCTGGAACCGGCCAGGAACCCCGGTGAACCGTTCCCGGAAGGCCTCCTGGTACGCCAGGGGGGTTTCGCCCGTGATGGCATAAAAGGTCAGGAAAGCGGCCATCAGGTTGTCGGCGTTGTACGCACCGGGGAGGGGGGAGGAGAACCGGCCGCTGAGGATTCCTTCCAGTTCCAAGTCCAGGCCAAAGAGATCGTTCTTCAGGATCCGTGCCCGGAGGTGGGCCCGTTCCGAGCGGCCGAAGGTGAGCACGCGGCTGGCCCGGCTCCGCTGGATCACCCGGGGGGCAACGGGATCGTCTGCGTTGACCACCAGGGTGTCGGCCACGCGTTCCACGAACCGCAGTTTGGCCTCCAGGTACTGTTCTACGCTGCCGTGGTAGTCCAGGTGGTCGCGGCTCAGGTTGGTGAACACGCCGTA
>CAZXAO010000218.1:0-3073 GCA_964638465.1 uncultured bacterium
TGCCTGACGGGCAGTACCGCACCTGGGTGGAGCGCTACATCATAACTCAGGACGGAGAGGTGCTGGTGGATTCCCCCAAGGGGGCCCTTGAGGGGTATCCCGAGCCCCGAAAAGTGGACGAGCCCATCAGGGACGCCTTTTTCGTGCCCAAGCTCTGCAACATGTGCGAGGAGCCTTCCTGCGTTCAGGTCTGTCCGGTGGGGGCCACCTTTAAGACCGACGACGGCTTCGTCCTCATAGATTACAAGCGTTGTATAGGGTGTGCCTACTGCGTGCAGGCCTGTCCCTACGGGGTGCGCTACATCCACAAGAAGAAGCGTACCGCGGACAAGTGTACCTGGTGCTATTATCGGGTCCGGAGGGGGTTGCTTCCGGCCTGTGTGAACGCCTGTCCCACCGGGGCGCGCAAGTTCGGGGACCTCAGGGATGAGAACTCCGAGGTGGCCCGGATAGTGAAGAGCAGTGAGCCGCTTTTCGTGCTCAAGCCGGACATGGGGACCTTTCCCCGTCTCAAATATCTCCATCTGCGGCAGGAGGTCATCTGATGGCCGACATCGTAGGGTATGTATTTCCCAACGAGCATCACATCCACTGGAGTCTCATGATCGTCACCTATCCTTACATCACCGGAATTATCGCCGGGGCCTTCATCGTGTCCTCCCTTTACCATGTGTTCCATGTGAAGGCTCTGCGTCCGGTCTCGCGTTTCGCGTTGATCTTTGCCCTTTCCTTCGGAATCTGCTGCACCTGGCCGCTTCTGAATCACCTGGGGCGTCCGGAGCGCTGCTTTACCATCATGCTCACCCCGCACCCCACCTCGGCCATGGCCGGTTTCGGGTATGTGTATAGCTCCTACATGGTGGTTCTTCTCCTGGAGATCGTCTTCATCTATCGGGCGGTCTTTGCCCGCCTGCTTCCTCAGACCACCGGCCTTAAGGCCGCCGTTTATCGGTTTCTCACCTTCGGGAACACTGATATTTCTCCGGCCACGCTTCAGTTCGACCACAAGGTGACCGGCTGGCTGGCCCTCATCGGAATCCCCATGGCCTGCGTGCTTCACGGATATGTGGGGTTCATCTTCGGGGGGGTCAAGGCGGTGCACTGGTGGCTTACCCCCCTCATGCCGGTGATCTTTCTGCTTTCGGCCTGCGTCTCGGGTATCGCCGGCATCATTCTGGGATATCTCCTGGTGCAGTGGGTGAAGAAGCGCCCCGTGGACGAGGAGTGTCTTTCCGCTCTGGTTAAGTACCTGTGGGGTTTTCTCATTCTGGATGTGGTCCTGGAGATGCTGGATCTCGGAGTGCACGCCTACCTGCGCGTGGAGAGCTGGCATGTGCTGGAGAAGCTCATTTCGGGGCCGCTTTTTACGAGCTTTATCGTGATGCAGATCTTTATCTTCTCCCTCATTCCGCTTGTCGTTCTGGGAGTCCTTTCCCTGGCCAATGTCCGGGGCAAGGCCCTTCAGTATCTGGCCGCCCTTTCCTCGGTGATGCTTCTCGTTCAGGTCTACTGTATGCGGTGGAATGTGGTCATCGGCGGTCAGATGGTCTCGAAAAGCGGTCGGGGTTTCACCTTCTATCACCCCGGGTTTTTTGAGAAGGAGGGCATTCTTCCCACCATCCTTATCCTGATGGCCCCGGTGGTCATCCTTTACCTGCTTTCCAAGATCTTTCCCCTGTGGGTTACCGAGGAGGCCCAAAACCATACCTAAAAAATATTTTGAGGAGGTGTCGGGTATGAGATGGAAGGTGTTTTGGTCGTTTCTGGTGGGCCTGGCCCTTCTGGGCTGGGGAGGATCGGGGTTGGCGGTGACGCAATTTTCAAAGGATGTCACCAACCCCAAGGTGAGCGAGCTCAACAAGAAGTGCATGATGTGTCACCTGAAGGAGAACAAGTCGCTGGTCTTTCAGTGGCAGGAATCCCCGCACGCCGCGGCCAAAGAGGGCCCGGTGGGTTGTTATACCTGTCATGCGGCGGACAAGGGGGATCCCCTGGGCTACAATCACGAGGGGGCTTTTATAAAGACCCTGATTACGCCGAAGGATTGTTCTTATTGTCACGAAAGGGAGTACAAGGAGTACACCAATTCCCACCACGCTACTGCTGGACAGATCATGGCTTCTCTGGATAATGTTCTGGGAGAGATCATCTGTAGTGCCCCGGCCGAGGCCGTGACCAAATGGGGGCTTCCGGCCACCGCGGCCAAGGCCGACGCCCAGAACGCCTGCTGGCAGTGCCACGGATCGGTGGTGAAGGTCCTCAGGGACAAGAACGGAAAGATTCTGCGCAACAAGGAGGGGGCACCGCAGTTCGATCCTTCCACCTGGCCCAACAGTGGTATGGGGCGGATCAACCCTGACGGAACCAAGGGGGGCCTGTAATGCCTGCCACTCCAAGCACGCCTTCCGGGCCAGCGTGGCGCGGCAGCCCTTCGCCTGCGGAAAGTGCCACCTGGGACCGGAACATCCCCAGAAGGAGGTTTACGAGGAGTCCAAGCACGGGATCGCCTATCTTTCGGCCGTGCGGGAGAAGGGGCTCATGGGGATGAACATCCTCAAGACCGGATCCTGGGTACTGGGTAAGGACTACTACTTTGCCCCCACCTGTTCCACCTGCCACATGGGAGCCTATGTGAAGCCCAACGGCTCCATCGCCCGCAACACCCACAATGTGGGTGATCGTATCTCCTGGAACCTGCGTCCGCCCATCTCCGTGCACCTCAACCGGGTGATCACCACCGACGGCAAGGTCTACGATGTGCCCGGGGACATTCCGCCGCTTCCGGGACAGTATGTGGAGGTTTACGACTATGTGCGCAAGGGCGACAAGCTGGTGAAGGTCAGAACCAAAAAGCAGGTGCAGAAGGTCATCAGCTGGAAGGAGCGCCGGGCGGCTATGATGGAGGTCTGTAAGAGCTGTCACGGTATGCAGCAGGTGGAGAACTTCTACAAGCAGTTCGACGCTCTGGTGGTGACCTACAACGAGAAGTTCGCCAAGCCGGCCAAGCGGATCTTCCAGGAGATGGTCAAGGACGGTCTGGTGCCTAAGTCGCCCTTCATGTCCAAGGTGGGCT
>CAZXAO010000219.1:0-3060 GCA_964638465.1 uncultured bacterium
CAGTTGCGGGATCACGAGTTCCATCCCCGGCGAGAGTGCCTCCGGATCGTCGCCGATCTGATCACGATTGGCGTAGTAAATCAGATCCCAGAGCGAGGCGTCTCCGTAATACCGTTCCGCCAGCATCCAGAGGTCTTCACCGGGCCGCAGGATGTGTTTCATGTTTCCTCCAGAAAGAGGTTCACCCTGGCCGGATTCCCCAGATAAGAGGTTTCGTCTTCTTCGGAGACCATGCGGAGGGACATCCGGACCCTGCCGTCCGGTTCTGTTTCCAGGGACCATTCCAGGAGGAGCACCTGGCGAATCCCCAGCCGCGAAAGGATCCCCTCGGGCTGGTTTCCAACAGTGAGAGCATCTACGAGGGTTTCCAGAAGCGAGGCTTCCAGGAACTGCGGGTTGACATCGTGAATAGGGATGGGCACATCGGCTTTCAGAAGCCGAAAAGATCGCTCCAGATAGTCGTAAAGGCTTTGTTCGCCGTGCAGCCGAAGGAGTCGCGCTCCCGGTGAGGCCTCGTGGCTCCGGAGGAGACCGGTCGCAGTGATGTAGAGGTCCAGCCCGGGAAAAACCTCTTTGACGGCATGGTTCAGCCCCGGCACCTCGGTGATGACCACGCGCTTTCGCCCCCGGAGGGTCAGGGAAACGGGGAGGTAGAAGTCCAGGTCCTGCAAACGCAGCAGGCTATTCGGCCAGAAAAGGACACCCTGACGGCTACGGAAAACCCCGGGCACCGTCACCATCGCTGTAAGACCTCCTCCTCAAAGATGCGACGGATTTGCTCCCTCAAGGATCCTGGATCCGGGGAAAGAATCCGCACCTGGATAGAATCGCGCTCGTAGTGGACCGTGTAGTAGTGGTTGTTGACGGTGGGGGACGCACCGGCAAGGACCGGCTGCGGCTGGGGAAGCAAGGGAGCACGGGCGACGGGACGCGTGATCCCCTGGATCTGGCCCAGCACCGCCCTGGATCCCATGGAAGGGAGGAGTTGTCCGGCCTTCACACCGCTCAAGGACGCCCTTCCCTCTTCTATCAGCGCCTGCACCGTGGCCAGCCAGGTCGGCCCTGTCCCTTCTCCCCGGAGCATCCTCTGGAGTGCCCGGGCCTGTTCTGCAGCTCCCTTCGCCCAGTGAAGGCCCGGGAACCTCGCAGCCCCTTCCAGAATCCTGGCCAGGGCCCCCGTGATCCGTTCCAGCACCGGTCGGATCGCCTTCTGCCATAGCCAGGAAAAGGCCCGGGCCACCCATCTCACAGCGATCATCATCGTTTCAAACAGCCTCTTAGACACCTGGAGCCACACCCAGAGGAGTTTTCTGGCGATGTTCCCCAGGACCGGGGCCAGGGCTTTGAACAGTCCGATCAGAAAATAGATTCCCGTTTTCAGCGCCTTCCACAGGGTCCGCAGAATCCGAAGGGTTTTCTCGCGGAGATTCCCCCAGTTTTGGATCCAGGCGGTAACGATCACGGCTCCCAGCAGGGCTACGAGCCCTGCGATCAGAAGAAGGGGCCACGAAACGGAGGTTATGGCCCCGGCCAGGCCAAGGAAAAGGCCGCGCAGCATTTTTAACGGGGCGATGAGGGGCCACAGCAGGGTCTGGAAGGCGGCCTTCAGACTCCCCAGGGTGCCCCTCAGGAGGATCCCCCGCAGGGTAAAATCGGAGAGCATCAGGCCCAGTGTTCTCAAACCCAGAACCGCCTGCCCGGCCATGCCCCCGAAAAAGAGGAGGGTTCCTCCCAGCATCAGAAAGGCACTGGACAGGAGGCCCACGGTGATGGCGAGTTTCAGGGCGATCGGGTGGGTCATCAGGAAGGTCCAGAGGGGTGCCAGGAGTCGTCCCAGGGCTTCTGCCAGGCGAACGGCGGGTCTCAAAACGCTGAGGAACCCCTCGGAGATGGCCCGGGCCCACGCTGTGAGTTTCCCGGTCTTCTGGAGTTGATCCAGCAGGCTGAGGAGCCGTTTGAGGACGCCCGTCAGGAACGCATCTATGGGTTTCCCGATTTCTGTTCGGAAGTTCCAGAAGATGTCGCGGAGGTTGGAGAGCACTCCTCCCATGGTGTTCATGAACCGGGCCATGCCGCCTTCAAAGCGTGTTTTCAGCAGGGTTTCCAGGGCCTTTCTGAACTGTTCCATGGAGCCCTTCCCGGTCCAGCCGAACTGTTTCAGCATGTCGGAGGTGATCCCGAAGGTCCTCGTCAGGGCCATCATGCCCTCGGCGCCCGAGGCGGCCGCCCGGGCGACCGCATAGGAGGCGTCCAGGATGTTCACGCCCATGGCTGCGGCCATATCCCCGGCGACCCGAAGCCATCGCTGGGCCGAAAGCCCCATGTTTCGGAACACGACGGTGGCCCCGATGACATCCTTCAGTTCAAAGGGGGTGGTGGCCGCGAACTCCTTGGCCCAGGCCAGGGTTCTGGCGGCCCGTTCCGTGCTTTTTTCCACGGTCTGAAGGGTGATCTGGTATCGCTCCAGCTCGGCATAGGCCGACAGGGTGGATCGGGCAAGCCCCAGAAAACTCTGAGAGAATTTCCTTCCGATGTAGACGGCCTCCGCGCCGGCGAGGTTCATGTGCTGGAAGGCCGTAGAGGCGGTTCTCATCCCCTCCAGCCTCTGCTGGAGGGTGAGCAGGGACTCCGAGGCTCCCAGAGCGTTCTCTTTGGTCTGGCGGAGCATCTGAACCAACCGGGACAGATGCTGCACCCGGGCCACGGCGTCAATCAGGATGCCGATGCGCTTTTCCATGCCTTCGTGCTGTATGCTTTGGGTATGGCGGACTTCTGGAGTGGTTTAGTCATAGGCACCCTTCTGCTCCTCTTGCCCTTTCTGGTGCTTCTGGCGCTGGTCGTCGCATACCCCTGGACCCTTCTTCTGCTCGTTTTCCTGGTCCTTGCGGGCCTCCTTTCCCTGGCCACCCGGTCCGATCAGGTCTCCGATCAGTCGGGGCCACGGGACTCATAGGTTCATCGGGAAAGTTTTTCCAGGGCCCTGAGGATCCCCACTTCCACGGCCTCGGCCACCCATTCCCGAAGGCGCAGCAGAGCCGCATAGCGCTGCCAGAACAGGTC
>CAZXAO010000220.1:0-3043 GCA_964638465.1 uncultured bacterium
GTAGGAGCCCCTTCAGGGGTGACCCACCCCAATGCGGTTTTCTCCGAAAACCGCATTGGGGACCCGGGGAAGAAAGAGGGCCCGTTCACAGAGAGGTGGTGAAGAAAGGGAAACCCCCATCCAGAGGGAGAAAAACAGGCCAGGGGAGGGCGCAAGGAAAAGGATGCCCACCCCGGGGTGCACAGAAGGGGGATGCAGAGGGGCACACGGGTACAGTTCCTGCGAGGGAACTGCCCGGAAAGGGGGGAAGGGTTCTGGCTTCCTCTGCGTTGAATCCCTTGCCGTTGCGTAACAAGGACGGGGGGCAGGAACGCAACGGCCCGCCTCCCAGCTCACCGGACTACTTGCCGATGCAGAAGTTCTTGAAGATGTGGTCCAGGATGGCCTCCGGCAGGTCGTGATACCCCACGATCTCCTGGAGCCGCTGATAGGCCTGTCTCAGGTGAAACACCACGATCTCCAGCCCCAGCCGCTGTCCGTGGGCCTGGAGAGCATCCACCAGGTCGGCCCGGGCCGATCCCAGGAGGTGCAGTTCGCGTTCTGCCAGGGAGACCTCGCCAGAGCCCACCAGGGCCCGAATCTCCTGTTCCAGAGCAGCCACCAGCCGGTCCATCCCCTGACCCGTCAGGGCCGAGAGTACAATCCCGGGAGAGGGAGGCCTGGTGGTAGACACCCGGTCCACCTTGTTCCACACCCGGATCACGGGCCGGTCTTTGGGAAGGGGAAGCACCCCGGCGTCGGGCCGGGTCAGGTCCTGCACCAGGATCACGAGATCGGCTTCCTGCAGGATGCTTCGGGTGCGTTGTACCCCCAGGGCTTCCACGGGATCCCGGGTCTCGCGGAGTCCCGCGGTATCCAGGAACTTCACCGGGACCCCGGCAAAAAGGCGCTCTTCGGAGACCACATCCCGGGTGGTGCCCGGCACCTCGGTGACGATGGCCCGTTCTTCGCCCAGGAGTCGGTTGAAGAGGGTGGATTTTCCAGCGTTGGGGGGACCCACGATGGCCAGTTTCAGGCCCCGCAGGAAGTATCCGCCCCGTTTTCCCTCCTGGTACAGGGTGTCTACTTCCTGCAGGCGTTCCTCCAGCTGGGTCTGAACCCAGGTATCCTCCAGGGGAGGCACATCCTCCTCAAAGTCAATGCGGGCCTCCAGTTCAGCGATCAGGCGGAACAGGCGATCCGCAAACCCGTGGATCTTCTCGGAAACCCGACCCTGAAGACGCTGAAACGCCCGCCGTACCCCCTCCAGGCTCCGGGCCTCAATGAGGTCCAGCACGGCAGCCGCCTGGATGAGATCCATGCGACCATTCAGAAAGGCCCGTCGGGTAAACTCCCCGGGCTCTGCCAGTCGGGCGCCCGCCTGGATCAGGGCCTCCAGGATCAGGTGGGGAACGGTGCGGCCCCCGTGGCACGAGATCTCCACCACATCCTCACCGGTGTAGGAACGGGGCGCCCGGAACACGGTGACCAGCACTTCGTCCACAGGCTGTCCCCGGACATCCAGGGCTTCACCCCGGACCACCCGGCGTGAGGGGACATCGTGGAGGGACCGGGTAAGGCGAAGCACCCGTTGAGCCACCGAGAGCGCGTCGGGGCCAGAAATGCGAAGGACCGCAATGCCACCCACCCCCGGAGGGGTGGCGATGGCGGCGATGGTGTCCATCAAGGGGCAGAGGAGGAACCTTCAGACGAGGCGTTCGGAGCCGGGGCAATCACCAGGACCTTTTCATCGCCCCGCCCCACCGTATAGGTACGGATCCCCTTTTCCTTCTTGAGGGCATTCCGGACCAGCCGGCTCTCCCGGACCGTCAAGGGGTCCATCCGCATCTCCCGACCGGTTTCCCGGACCCGGCGTGCAATGGCCCGGGCCTTGTTGATGAGGAACTGGCGTTTGCGTTCCTTGTAGCCGGAGACATCAATCTCCACGGTGATTTCAGGCACTTTGCGTTTGATCAAAAGATTCAGAAGATAATCCAGGGCTTCCAGGGTTTTGCCCCCACGACCAATCAGGGCGGAATCCATCCTGCGGGTCCGGATGTTCACATAATACTTGGTGCGTTTGGGCATGACCTCAATCTCTGCCTTGGCCCCGAGTTTCTCCATGAACTCGGTCACCACCTGCTCAATCGTCTCCAGTTCCGGAATCTCGGTGTACAGGCGGACCAGGGCGAAGCCGCCGGAGAGACCGTCGCGGACCACCTCGTAGACCGCTTCTTCAGGAGGAATACCTGTTTTCTCAAGAGCCCTCTGGAGCGCCTCTTCCGCCGTTCGTCCTCTCTCTTCGATATACCGCATTTCACTCCTCCTTGTTTCGTGCTCTCCTTAACAGGAGGCTTTCAACCAAACTAAACAAGTTGTACCAAAGCCAGTACAACACGATCCCGGCGGGGAAGTTCAAGAATATAAGGGTGATAAATGCCGGCATAAAGAGGGCCATCATGCGGGATTGCCGGTCCTGGGCCGGCTGCAGAAGGGCCTGGCCCATGCTGGTGAGCCCCATCAGGATCGGCAAAACATAAAAGGGATCCTTGGCAGAAAGGTCCTGGATCCAGAGGATCCAGGGGGCACCCCGGAAATCAATGGACATCCTCAGGATCTGGTACAGGGCCCAGAAGATCGGCAACTGCAACAGGAGAGGAAGACACCCGGCAAAGGGGTTCACTTTGTACTTGCGGTAGAGTTCCATAATCTCCTGCTGCATTCGCTGGGGGTCGTCCTTATACATCTTCCGCAGGGCGTCAATCTTGGGTTTCAGTTCCTGCATCCGCTGCATGGACCGGAGCCCACGGTAGGTCAGAGGCCAGAAGATCAGTTTCATGATCAGGGAGAAGACCACGATGACCCATCCGTAGTTGGGAATGAAGCGATACAGGAATTTGAGTGCGTACAGGATGGCCTTGGAAAAGGGGCTGATGACGGCGTTTCCAAAGTCGTAAGCTACGGCTAGCACCGGCTCGTGGCTCTTTATGATGAAGTAGTCAAAGGCCCCGAAGTAGGTACGGAATAGCACTGGCTGCGCCAGCTGAACGCCAAAGCCAATCCG
>CAZXAO010000221.1:0-1471 GCA_964638465.1 uncultured bacterium
GGACCAGGTCACCGGATTGTGTTTCCCTTCTCTCCGGGGTCCCCACGGGATTTTCAGGGAAAATCCCGTGGGGTGGTTGTAGGAAAGCGGTGCCGGGGCACCGCAGTCCAAAGGGTCGGGCACCGCTCTTCAGAGAATATGGAGTGCGGCGGCCGGACGCCGCTTTTGGAGTGCGGCGACAGGTCGCCGCTTTGATTGAAGAAAAGCGGTGCCGGCGCACCGCACTCCATAGCGTGCAGGAGCCCCTCCCCTGTTGCCCCTGAAGAACCTGCTATGGAGACGTCGTTGGCCCTGCAGGATCGGCTTCACCCCAACAAAGAAAAATCTTCTCTCTGGGGTCCCCGGGGCATTTTCCCCGAAAATCCCCCGGGGTGGGTCTGTCGGAGCGGCTTTAGACGCGACCTTTTCAGTGTGAGGTGACTTCGGCCGCAATATCAGTGTGCCTGCGGGGTGGAGCGGAAAAGGCCGGTCCCTCTGGGCCGTGGGGTTCGGCACCGGGGACCTCAGCCGGAATCCGTTCCCTCCAGGACGAGGGCGATCCCGAGGCCTCTGGCGTCTAATCCATTGACTTCCCAGGAGGTTGCGATTATCCTAAGCCCCGAACCTTCCTGAGGAGGCATCCATGGCAGAAGAACTGGTCACCAAAGAGTATCGCAATGTCCGATACATCTCCGGCCCTCTGTTGATTGTTGAGAAAGCCCGGGAACTCTCCTACGGGGCCATGGTGGAGATCCTGCTGGGCGACGGCACCCGCCGCTCCGGCCAGGTGCTGGAGGTCACCACGGATTACGCCGTGATCCAGGTGCTGGAGGGAACCCTGGGCATTGATGTGGCCAATACCCGGATTCGCCTGGTGGAAGATGTGGCCCGGTTTGGGGTCTCCCGGGACATGGTGGGCCGCATCTTTAACGGCCGGGGAGAGCCCATTGATGGTCTTCCCCCCATCATTCCGGAGAAACGGATTCCCATCATCGGGGTGCCCATGAATCCGGTGGCCCGCGACAAGCCCTCGGACTTCATCCAGACCGGTATCTCGGCCATTGATGGGTTCAACACCCTGGTGCGGGGCCAGAAGTTGCCCATCTTCTCCGGTGCTGGTCTGCCTGCCAACGAGATTGCAGCCATGATTATCAAGAACGCCCAGGTGCGGGGCGAGGGCGAGGAGTTCCTGGTGGTCTTCGGGGCCATCGGCCTGACCCAGCGGGAGTACTCCTACTTCCTGCGGGAGTTTGAGGAAACCGGGGCCCTTTCCAAACTCGTGGCCTTCATCAACCTGGCCGACGACCCCACCATTGAACGGATCCTTACGCCCCGGTTCGCCCTGACCGTGGCCGAGTACTTCGCCTTTGAACTGGATTACCATGTGCTCGTGATCCTGGGAGACATGACCAACTACTGTGAGGCCCTGCGGGAGATCGGGGCTGCCCGCGAGGAGGTGCCCGGCCGTCGCGGCTATCCCGGATACATGTAC
>CAZXAO010000221.1:1481-3041 GCA_964638465.1 uncultured bacterium
CACCGACCTGGCCACCATCTACGAACGCGCAGGCCGCATCCGGGGCCGTAAGGGCTCCGTGACCCAGATCCCCATCCTCACCATGCCCGACGACGACATCACCCACCCCATCCCCGACCTCACTGGCTACATCACCGAGGGCCAGATCGTGCTCTCCCGTGATCTCCACCGCGTGGGGGTATTCCCCCCCATTGATGTGCTCCTTTCCCTGTCGCGCCTGATGAACCTGGGGATTGGCAAGGGCAAAACCCGGGAGGATCACCGCGAACTCGCCAACCAGCTGTACGCCGCCTACGCCCGGGGCAAGGACATGCGGCGCCTCGTGGCCATCGTGGGCGAGGATGCCCTCTCCGAGATGGACAAAAAGTACCTGAAGTTCGCCGACCTGTTTGAGAAAAAGATGATCGGACAGGGGGAACAGGCCCGGTCCCTGGAGGAAACCCTGCAGCTGGGCTGGGAACTGCTGACCCTGTTCCCGAAGTCGGAACTCTCGCGGATCCGCCGCGAGTACATTGAGAAGTACTGGCCTGGAGACAACGCGTATCAGGCCCATCTGGAGGCGTAATCCATTCGCTGGTCTCATCGGTGCGTAAAAAGGATCCCAGGGGGCGGGTCTGCCTGGCCGGGCGGTCCCGCCCCTTTTCTGTAAACCCATCCAAGGAGGTTGTATGCGGTACCTTGTGGGTACACTCCTGTTGATCCTGGGGCTCCACGCTGCCCAGCTGGACCCCAGGCTCGCCCAAAAATGGCCCACGATGGCTCCGGATCAGGTGATCGGGGTCATCGTCCATATGGCCCAGAAGGCGGATCTCTCCAGCATCCCCGCGGAGGACCGCCAGGCACGACTCCACTACCTCCAGACCTTTGCCCGAAACAGCCAGGCGGACCTTCTCGCCACGCTGCAACAGGCCAAAGGCGTCCAGGAACTCCGGTCCTTCTGGATCATGAACGGCCTGTACCTCAAAGCCGAGAAACGGGTGATTGACCAACTGCTGCAGCGTTCCGACATTGCCTACATTGAGAAGATGGACACCGTGTGGCTCGTGGACGCCCGCCGCCCCAACCCCGCCAAGGAGGCCCTCAAAAAGGCCGTGGATCAGCAACGGCACCAGGCCCTGGTTCATGCCACCGGCACCGGCCACGCCCCCGCCGGAACCCCGGGCACCCGTTCCTACAACTGGAACATCACCATCATCCAGGCGGATCAGGTGTGGACCCAGCTGGGCATCCTGGGTGAAGGCGTGGTGGTGGGCAACCTGGATACCGGGGTGGACATCACGCATCCCGTGCTCCAGGGCAAGTTCCTGGGCTACTGGTTTGATGGCGTGAACGGCAATCCCACGCCTTACGATGACCACGGCCACGGCACCCACACCATGGGCACCATCGTGGGCGGCGATGGCCCGGGCTCCAACATTCCAGACAACCAGGATGTGGGCGTGGCCCCGGGCGCCATGTTCGTGGCGGCCAAGGGGTTCTCCTCCGGGGGCTTCGGCGAAGACCCCTGGATCCTGGCCTGCTACGAGTTCTTCGCCAGCCTCATTGATTCCGGGGTGGACA
>CAZXAO010000222.1:0-3037 GCA_964638465.1 uncultured bacterium
GATGGCTCCCCGACCCGACGAAACCCCCACAGGACCCGAGTTCCAGCCTACCCTGTATGTGTACGAGACCTTCCCCGGGGGCACCGGGCTGGCCGAGGGCTTTTACCAGCAACGGCACCGGATCCTGAAGGCCGCCCGGGAACGGATCCAGGCCTGTGGGTGCGAACGGGGCTGCCCCTCCTGCGTGGGCCCTGCCCTGTTCGGCAACCGCAAGGAGAACGCCCGCAGGATCCTGGACCGGATTCTTGAAATCTGGAACCCCGAGGACCTATAATCGCCTTTGAGGGGCCTGACCAAAATCACAGGAGGCTGGCCATGGCTTTCAAAGAAAAACTCCGGGAGAAGATCCTCCAGAGGGTGGAGGAGACCCATGACTTCCGGGAGAAGTACGACACTCTGGTGATCTCGGAGGTCACGGTCAAGCAGGCTTACGGTGGCATGCGGGGGGTGCGGTGCATGGTGTGGGAGGGGTCCTACCTGGATCCCTTTGAGGGGATCCGATTCCGGGGGTACACCATTCCCGAGGTGCGCCGTCTCCTGCCCAAGGCGCCCGGGGGCCACGAGCCCCTGCCCGAGGGCATCTTCTATTTGCTGGCCACCGGCGACCTGCCCACCGAGGCCGATGTGCGCGAGATCCAGCAGGAGTTCCGCCGGCGGATGGAGGTCCCGGGCTATGTCTTTGATATGCTCCGGGCACTGCCCCGGGATTCCCACCCCATGACCCTCTTCTCGCTGGGCATCCTGGCCATGCGCATGGACTCCAAGTTCGCCCGGGCTTACGCCGAGGGCATCTCCAAAACCGAATACTGGGAGTACATGTACGAGGATGTCCTGGACCTCCTGGCCCGACTGCCCCGGGTGGCGGCCTTCGTGTACCGGTACCTCTATCGGGACGATCAGCAGATTGACCCCGATCCCTCCCTGGACTGGGCCGCCAACTTCGCCCACATGCTGGGCTACGACGATCCCGAGGTGTACGAACTCATGCGGCTCTACCTGGTGCTCCACTCGGACCACGAGGGCGGCAATGTGAGCGCCCACACGGGCCACCTGGTGGCCTCAGCCCTGTCGGATGCCTACTACGCCCTTTCGGCCGCCATGAACGGGCTGGCAGGTCCGCTCCACGGCCTGGCCAACCAGGAGGTGCTCCGCTGGATCCTGGAACTCAAGAGGAGCTTTGGCGACCGGATGCCCACCAAGGCCGACATTGAACGCTACGCCTGGGATACCCTGAACGCCGGCCGCGTGATCCCCGGGTACGGCCACGCCGTGCTGCGCCGCACGGATCCCCGGTACACCGCCTTTCGGGAGTTCGCCCTGCGGTACATGCCGGACGACGAGTTGTTCCGCATCGTGAGCATGCTCTACGAGGTGATCCCCAATGTGCTGAAACAGCACGGCAAGGCCAAGAACCCCTGGCCCAATGTGGACGCCCACTCCGGGGTCCTGCTGTACCACTATGGCATCCGCGAGTTTCCGTATTACACCGTGTTCTTCGGGGTGTCCCGGGCCATCGGGATCCTGAGCCAGCTCATCTGGGATCGGGCCCTGGGCCTGCCCATTGAACGGCCCAAGTCCGTTACCCTGGAGTGGCTCAAGGATTATGTGAAGGAGAAGCAGGAAATGGGCGGAAGGTAATTTCTAACAAATTGCTTCTGCAAGACAAGATTTGTTGACTTCAGGAGGTGAATAATGAAGAGAATACCCCTTGTATCTAAAAGACTTGGTTTGATAATGATAACAGACTGGGAAAATCATTGGAGCAATATAGGCCGAACTTATTTCACTAAAAAGATGTTGAGAAATATAGAAGATTTTGTAAAATTTGAAGACCCTCCCAAAAAATCAATAACGTGGAGTTGTTCTTGGTTCTGCTCGGTTTGCTAGAGAAAAAAGAGTTAGATAACAGACATGACGGGTATCTTAATAACAAGGATCAATATCTTGATCTTGGGGAGTTCTTTTTAGAAAAAAATCCAAAATACTACATTGCTCTGAGCACTATCTTCGCTTACATACCTACTGAGAGCACGAGAGATGCAAAATTAAGTCCACTCAAGAGAGGAGACCATAATGCATATGTGAGTTTCGGCTTATCCTACAATTTTACTAAATTTAAAAACTTTAATGATCCATATAGGTCCCTTACATCACTTGGGTATGCATATTCCACCTACTCCCGCTTATATTTTAGAATAAAGAATTCAATGCCGGCGAGTATTTCGGTTTATGAGTTTTATAACCATCTTTCTAAAATAGTAGATATCGATCTAAAGAAAGCGTTTCCTCACAGGAATCCTTGGATGTTGTCAGAAGAGGGGAAGGGATTGTGGATCGTGACTATGGAAGATTTTAGAAAATTTAAAGATAATATAAGACCCAGAATCTTAGGGCAAGTTAGGTCTAAGGGGAAACCAAAGGAAAAACATTGGCTGAGAAAGTTAGTTCGTCTTTTATTTCATTTAAATTAGATGTAAAGTGACGGCCCAGCGATGAAGCGGTTTTGGTGATTTCCTACTACTTTCCGCCCCTGAGGATGGCCAGGGTGCAACGGCCATTCCACTTTTCCCGGTACCTGATGGAGTTCGGATGGGAGCCCCTCCCGTACAATTTCTCCGAGGATCTGAGAGGATGATGCCGTGGGTTTTGACCCTGTTCCTGTGACTTCCCCCGCAAGTGCCCTGGCGCTCCAGGGCCGGGTGTTCATCTCGGATATCGGCGAATTCCAGAAACCGGATGGCCAGATCTTGGAATGGAAAGGGGAAGGCCAGGGAACCATTCCCCTGCTGGTCTGGGGCTCCGGGATCCCAAGGGCATGGCCCCCTGGGGGGCGGCCTCGTGGTGGCCGATGTGGATCGCCTGATGTGGGTGTCCTTCGAAACCGGCCGGGTGCGCGACTTCGCCGGCCCCCGGGCTTTCCCCCAAACGCCCCGGTTCCTGAACGATGTGGCCTCTACCCCGGAGGGCCGGATGTATGTGTCCGATACCCGGAGGAATCGGGTGTACGAACTCAATGCTCAGGGAAAGGTCCTGAGGT
>CAZXAO010000223.1:0-3025 GCA_964638465.1 uncultured bacterium
CCTGGGTGGAACTCACGGACGATGCGATTCCCTCCAACGACACGGTGGTCCAATCCTACTACAACTACCACCACCACGGGGCCTACGCCTGTGAAACCTACGGGCCGTATCACCCCTCGGGCACCTACTGGTTGGGTGACCTGGCCTACGATCCCGGCCGGAAGGTGATGTATGTGGTGGATGTGGATAACTCGGACCATGGTCTGCTGGTGGTGGATGTAGACCCCACCTCCCCCACCTACGGCGACTCCGTGGGTTACATCCCTGCGGCAGGCTGGAGCGTATCCCAGCGGGGCGTGGCCTACAATCCGGCGGACGACCACATCCTGGTGGGCGGCTGGAACGACGGGACGGTCTACATCGTGGACGCCAGCACCTACGCCCTCGTGTCCTCCTGGAACATGGGCCTGGAGATCTCCGGCCTGGCCTGGGACGATGACCAGGGTCTCCTCTGGGTGATTACCAATGGTGATCCCGACAGCCTGTACCTCGTGGATCCCTATGCCCAGACCTTCCAGCAGCGCCTGATCGTCACCTGGGGTGTGGACAGTGGCTCCTATTCCGGTGCGGGCCTGGCCTACCTGGGCAACGGCCAGCTCCTGGCCCCGAACCAGAACGCCCGAACCCTGGAGGTGCTGCGAGGCTGCACGGGCGAAGCCGTGGCCTATGCCATGGTGGAAGGCCCGTTCCAGGGCGCCTGGGGCGTGGGCTATGTGGACGGCACGGACTACGCCTGGATCACGGACCCGTGGGGCGACTATAGCCTGCCACAACACCTCTACAAGGTGTGGGTGGAAATCCCGTACGCGCCGGGCGATGTCAACGGAGACGGCCGGATCTCGCCGGAAGACCTCGTGGACCTTTCCCGTTATCTGATGCAGGGTGGACCCGCTCCTGCGGGGAACGCCGACGCTGACCTGAACGGCCTGGTGGAACCGCATGATCTGGAAGTGATCGCCAACTACCTCTTCATGAACGGCCCTCTGCCCGGTTGCCCGTAAACCGGTGAAACCCCACACTGCTGACCGGGGGAGATCCAATCGGGTCTCCCCCGGTTTCTTTTGGGAGAGGACCGTAAAATTTCAAGGGCGGAGGTGAGCGTATGACGATGTGGCTTCTGATGCTGTTCCTCTGGATTCACCCTGAAAGTGCTCTGGTGCTCCAGGATCGGGTCTTTGTTTCGGACATCGGAGCCTTCGGGAAACCGGACGGCCAGATCCTGGAGTGGCAGGGGGAGGATCAGGAACCCCATCCCCTGGCCCGGGGCCTCCGGGATCCAAAGGGCATGGCCCCCCTGGGCCAGGGCCTCGTGGTGGCAGATGTGGACCGCTTGATGTGGGTGTCCCTGCAGACCGGTCAGGTGCGCCCCTTTGCCCTGCCCCGTGCCTTTCCCCACCCTCCCCGGTTCCTGAACGATGTGACCTCCAGCCCGGAGGGTACCGTGTATGTCTCGGATACCCGTGCGAATCGCGTGTACCGGCTCAATGCCCGGGGTGAGGTGGAACGCTGGGTGGAGGTCCCCAGCCCCAATGGCCTCTGGCTGGAGGGAGATACCCTCTATGTGGTCAGTTTCACGAGTCCGGCCCGTCTGTACCGGATCGTGAACATGGGAAGGCCGCAACTCCTCCACGAGTTTCGTTTCGCCATGGGCGGCGATGGCCTCGCCCGGCTCACCAGCGGGGACTTCGTGGTTTCCGGATATCTCTCGGGCACCCTGGTCCTGTGGGCGCCTTCACGGGAGGAACGAGTCATCGCCGAGGACCTCACCTCCCCGGCAGATCTGGCGGTGGATACCCTGCACCACCGGCTCATCGTGCCCCTCCTGGAAGCCGGACAGGTGATCACCCGGCCTTTGCCCCGGTGACCTCCCCGGTCTTCCTGGACGGTTTCTACGGCGAGGGCGGCGGCCAGATCGTCCGCTTTGCCCTGGTCTTGAGCCTTCTGACGGGCCGTTCCTTCCGGATCGTGAACATCCGCCGGGGCCGGCGACGACCCGGCCTGAAACCCCAGCACCTGCACATCCTCAAAGCTCTGTTGAAGCTGGCTCCCGGCAGCCGAACCGAGCCAGAGCATCTGCAGGTGGGGCTCACCGAGCTGACCTTTCACCCCGCCGAACCCCGGGGTGGCACCCTGACCGTGGACTTCAAAACCGCAGGTTCCATCCCCCTGTTTCTGCAAACCCTGTTGCCCACCTGTGTTTTGAGCCGGGAAGGATGCCGCCTGCGCATCATAGGCGGCACCGATGTGCCCTTTTCCATGACCTGGGACTTCTGGGAACAGGTGGTGGCCCCGTATAGCCGCCTGTTGACGCAACACCTGGCCTTTCGGGTGGAAACCAGCGGATACTATCCGGCCGGCGGTGGATGGGTGCAAGTGGCGGTGACCCCTCTGGAGCCCGGAGCCTCGCTGGCCGAACGGCTCGGCCACCTCCGGGCATTGGGACCTCTGGATCTAGGCCCCAGAACGGGCTCCAGGAGCCGGCCCGTCTGTGGATCCAAGCCAGCCGTAGCCTGGAACCCCGACGGGTGCGTCAGCGGATCCTGAATGGGGCCTTGCTAGGTCTGGAGGCGTTGGGCCTTCAGGTGGAGGGCAGGGGTTGGGCCTGATCAACGCGATCCCCCGGCTGCTCGGCCACCCTGGTGCTGGGGCCTTCTGAGCAACCCGCAGGTGTGGACCAGTTGTGCCAGCGTGGGGTGCCCGCGGAGGAGATGGCCGGCGGCTGGCAGCCAAGGCCCGGACTTTCCTGGAGTCCTGCGAGGCCGTGGATCCCCATCTGCAGGACAACTTGGTGTGGACCCTGGCTCTGCGGGGCGGCCGAATCTCCGTCCAGAATCTCACATCCCACACTCATACCGCCCTCTGGACTGCCCGGCAGTTCCTGCCCCTTCAGGTACGGCATCTGAACGGCTGGCTGGAGGTCTGGCCTTTCCGCTGCCCCGGGGCGTTCAGGGCGTTCCCTTTCCTGGATCCTTCAAGGGGTAGGTCCTGCAGTAGCGGCTTCAGCTGCGATTTCCTCCCTTCGTTC
>CAZXAO010000224.1:0-3000 GCA_964638465.1 uncultured bacterium
CCAGGGTTTGGGGATCCCGGGCTTTGAGGGCCTCCTGGTACGCCTCTTCCCGGTGGCCCTTCAGGAGGTACAGGCGGCTGAGCAGCACCCGGCCGCCGGGGAAGTCCCCCATTTCCCGGAGCGCCCGGCGGGCTTCGTCCAGATTGACGAAGGGGGCGAGGCGGCGGAGTTCCCGCAGGGGCCATTGCAGGTCGTTGGATTCCCGGGCTATCCGGAAGAGCCACCGCAGGGCCCCCGGGTAGTCCCGCTGGAGCAGGGCTTCCAGGTAGTGCTGGCGGCCGAAGGGGTCCTGGCCCCACACCTGGCGAACCGAATCCTGCCATTCCTGGAGCAGGAACCGCCAGGGCGAGGTTTTGAGTCGCAGGTATGCCCAGGTGAGGTCCTGCGGGCGAGCGACCTCGTGGGGATACCGGAAGAGGTACCGGCGGAGCCGTTGGGTGTCCTGGCCCTGGAAGGTCAGGTCCAGGGCCCAGCGGGTGAGGCGGGGGTCTGGCCGATGGGTGTAGGCCGAGTCCAGGAGGGCCAGGGCTTCGGTCAGGTGGCCGGACTGGCGGAGCAGGAAGGCGGCGGTCTGGACGGCCCGCAGACCGGTCCGGGGGTCCTGGCGGTACTGGTCCAGGGCCCGCTGGGCTTCGGGGCTGAGGGTCAGGAGCAGGGAGAGCAGGAGGAACCGGATCACGGGAGGGGCACCCCCAGTTCGCGGGCCAGCTGTTCCAGGGCCTGGCGCAGGGCCTGGTTGAAGGCCCGACCCTTTTTGTCGTTGGGAAAGTCCCGGGCCCAGAGGGGTGGGCCGAAGCGGACCACCGGAGGAGCCTTGCGGAGGAGCCACCGGTGGAAGGGTTCCCGATTGTGGAGGATGAAGGCCGGCACCACGGGGGCGCCCGAGTGTTTGGCCAGCAGGAAGACGCCGGGTTTCAGGGGCAGGAGGAGGTGTTCGGTGCGGTTTCGGGTGCCCTCGGGGAAGATGACCACCGCCTTTCCCTGGTCCAGGAGCCGCAGGGCGGTGCGCAGGGCCTCCAGGCCTCCGGTTTCGCGGCGGATGGGGATGGCGTTGTAGGTGCGGATTAGCCAGCCAAACAGGCGGTTGGTGGTGAACAGTTCCTCCTTGGCCAGGAAGTAGACCTCCCGGGGGGCGGCTATTCCGACGAGGGGAGGGTCCCACCAGCTGTTGTGGTTGGGGGCCAGGATTACGGGGCCCCGGGGGGGCACCCAGTGGGCGTTTTCCACCCGAAAGCCGGTGAGCGCCCGGAACAGGGGGACGATAAGGGCGCGGGAGATGCGCCACAGGGGGCGCATCTCAGGGGTCAAGGCCCCGTCGGCGGAGTTCCTGGACGATGCGATCCACCTGTTCATGGATGGTCATGTTCGTGGTATCAATTTCTATGGCATCTTCGGCCTTTTTCAAGGGGCTCAGCGCCCGGGAGGAGTCCAGGCGATCGCGGCGCTGGAGGTCGGCCAGCACCTCGTCAAAGGTGGCCGGAATGCCCTTTTCCTGGAGTTCCCTGAGGCGGCGGCGGGCGCGTTCCTCGGCCGATGCCTTCATGAACACCTTGAGGTCGGCGTTGGGCAGGACCACGGTGCCGATGTCCCGGCCCTCCAGGACCACGCCGCCCCGGGCCGCCATGGCCCGCTGCTGGGCCACCATGGCCTCTCGTACGCCCCGATAGGAGGACACCAGGCTCACCCAGCGGGTGACCTCCGGGCTCCGGATCTCCTCGCTCACATCGCGGTCGTCCACGAAGGTGCGCACGGTGCCCTCCTGGAACTCCTGGCGGATCTTCAGGTGACGGGCGATCTCGGTGACCCGGGCCTCGTCGTGGGGGTCCACGCCGAGCTCCAGCACCCGCAGGGTCACCGCCCGGTACATGGCGCCCGTATCCACGGGCAGAAGGCCCAGTCGCTCGGCCAGCAGGCGCGCTGTGGTGCTCTTGCCAGAGGCCGCTGGTCCGTCAATGGCGATCACCACACGTTTCATGGCGGAAAGTATACGGGCGGTTCATGCTGCATAATGGGAACCTTGCTGGGAAGAGCGGCAATTTCTCAGGATATGGGGTGAGGCGTATGGCTTCCAGGGGCGATGTCCTGTCCGGAAGGAGGCAGTATGCGCTTTCTTGGATGGTGGATCGGGTTTTTGGTGCTCCTGGCCACCACGCGTTCCCTGGATCTCTATCTGGTGGTCTCGCTCCTGACCCTGATGCTGGCCGCCTTTTCGTTGAAGCGGCGCAACAAGTTCCTGTGGAAACTGGCCAACGCCCTGGGCGCCGACCCGGCGGCGTACCGCCTGGTGGCCACCCTGGGGTACCTGGTGGGAGGGACCGGATCCCTGGTCTTCGGGCTGGTCCTGTCGCCGGCGTTCCCCGGGCGGGTGCTCCTGGCCCTGGGGTTGGCCTGCTACATGCGGGTGGTGCTGAACCTGATCATGACCTCCCAGGAGCCCTACATCAAACGGAGGTGGCGTTGAGATGAAGCCCGATGAGGGGCGTTTACCCAGTGGAATCCGACCGGTGCGGATCCACCGACACTTCCTGCGGGATCCCGAGGGTTCGGTCCTGCTGGAAATGGGGGGAACCCGGGTGATCTGCACGGCCACGGTGGAAGACAAGGTCCCTGGCTGGCGGAAGGGCTCTGGGGAGGGATGGGTGACGGCCGAGTACGCCCTCCTGCCCCGGGCTACACGACAGCGGAAGGCCCGGGAGAGCCGCGTGGGCCGGCCGGATTCCCGATCCCTGGAGATCTCCCGGATGATCGGCCGGGCGCTCCGGGGTGTGGTGGACCTCCGGGCCCTGGGCGAGTGGACCATCATCCTGGACTGCGATGTGATCCAGGCCGATGGCGGCACCCGCACGGCCTGCATCACGGGCGGGTTCGTGGCCCTTTACGATGCCCTGCGGTTCCTCCGGGAGAACCAGGCCCTGGAGCAATGGCCCCTTAAGGAGTTTCTGGCGGCCGTGTCCGTGGGCATCGTGGACGATCAGATCGTGGTGGATCTGGACTACGAAC
>CAZXAO010000225.1:0-2995 GCA_964638465.1 uncultured bacterium
GGAAGATGAAGGACCCGATGGGTCGCCGGGGATCCTTGATGCCCGCACGGGACCGGCGGATCGCCCGGGCCAGAGCCCGGATGGCCTCGTCCTGGCCCACGATGCGCTTCTTCAGTTCCTCTTCCATGTGGATCAGACGGGTCTGCTCGTTCTCACCCACGCGGACCAGGGGGATCCCGGTCCACCGGGAGACCACCTGGGCCACATGCTCGGCGGTCACCTGCAGGGCTTCGCTTTCCGCCAGAAGCCGTCGCTTCTTCTCGGCGATGCGGTGCTCCAGTTCCTGTTCCCGGTCGCGGAGTTTGGCGGCCTGCTCAAACCGCTGGCTCTGGATGGCCTCCTGCTTGAGGGCCCGGATGGAATTCAATTCCCGCTTGTAGCGTTCCAGCACCTCGTCCGTGGCCCGGGAAGAGAGTTTGACCTTGGCACCGGCCTCGTCCAGCACATCAATGGCCTTGTCCGGCAATTGACGGTCCTGGATGTACCGATCCGAGAGTTTAGCGGCGGCCTCAATGGCCTCGTCCGTGTACCGGACGCCGTGGAAACTCTCGTACTTGCTCTTCAGGCCCTGAAGGATCTCAATGGTTTCCTGCACCGTGGGGGGTTCCACGATGATGGGCTGGAACCGGCGTTCCAGGGCCCCGTCCTTCTCAATGTACTTGCGGTACTCCTCCAGGGTGGTGGCGCCGATGACCCGGATGAGGCCCCGGGCCAGGGCGGGCTTCAGGATGTTGGAGGCGTCAATGGCGCCTTCGGCAGCGCCGGCCCCGACCACGGTGTGCAACTCGTCAATGAACAGGATGACCTCCGGGGCCTCGGCGGCCTCGTTGACGATGGCCTTGAGGCGTTCCTCAAACTGGCCCCGGTACTTGGTGCCGGCCACAATGGCCGCCAGGTCCAGGGCCAGGATGCGTTTGTCCATCAGGACCTCGGGCACCTTGCCCTCCACGATGCGCTGGGCCAGCCCCTCCACGATGGCCGTTTTGCCCACGCCGGGCTCCCCGATGAGCACGGGGTTGTTCTTCTTTCGGCGGGACAGGATTTCAATCATGCGTTCAATTTCCTTTTCCCGGCCGATGACGGGGTCCAGCTTGCCCTCGCGGGCCAGGGCCGTAAGGTCGGTGGAGAACCGCTCCAGGGTGCGGACATTCTTCTTGGAGCGGCCGGACCCCTGTTCTCCGGGCTCCCGGGCCCCGATGGCCCGGAGGGTTTCCTCCATGATCACATCAATGTCCATGCCCAGGGCGGCCAGGATCTGGGCGGCCATGCCCTTGCGCTCTCGCAGGAGCCCCAGCAGCAGGTGTTCGGTGCCGATGTAGTTGTGGTTGAGCCGGCGGGATTCCTCCATAGCGAAGTGGAGGGCCCGGCGGGCAGAGGGGTTGAGGGGCAGGTCGGCGGGGGGGACCCGGTGCTTGCCCGGGGGCACCATTTCCTCCACCGCCTGACGAAGTTCATTGAGGTCTAAACCCAGGTTGGCCAGCACATTGGCGGCCACACCCTCGCCAATGCGGGCTAACCCGAGCAGGATGTGCTCGGTGCCCACGAAATTGTGGGATAAACGCAGAGCCTCCTCGCGGGCCAGGAAGAGCACCCGCTTGGCACGCTCTGTGAATCGTTCGTTAAAGTACACAGATCTCGCCTCCCTCCGTGCGGTTTAGGCCCCTGAGCCCTCCTGGGCCAGGAGCAGGCCTTCCAGTTCCCGTTCCATCTCGGTGAAGGAACGGGCAAAGCCCCCCAGTTCCTTTCGGTGGGCCTTCCGGTAGTCCTGGATGAGCGACAGGGCCTCCTGGTACCGGCCCTGGAGTTTGAGGGCCGTGGCCTTCTTCAGGGTGAGGAGGGCGTGGAAGGACGGGAAGTCCACCAGTTTCGCCGCCTCCTCGTAGTAGGCCAGGGCCTGCTCAGGATCTCCCTGGTCCAGGGCGATGTCGCCCAGTTTGCTCAGGGCAAAGCCCTTGAGGTAGGGATCCTGGGGGTTGGACTTCAGGAACTGGTCCAGGTAGGTTTTGGCCTTCTCGGGGTCGCCGAAGTTCAGGTAGTGGGTACCCAGATAGTACAGGGCGGCCTTGCCCTCCGGGGTGCCGGGATACTGTTCCGTGAGGTTTTTGAGGAGGGGGAGGGCCCGGGTGGTGTCTCCGCTGGCCAGCCAGGTGATGGCCTGCAGGTAGGCGAGCTGGGTTTCCGGGTTCGGCTTCGGTCGGTTCATGGCCTGGAACGCAGCGATGGCTCCCAGCACGAGCAGGGCGCCCAGCGCCCAGTAGGCGCGTTCCGGTTTTTCCGTGAAGAAGCCCAGGATCCGCATCAGGAAATCGCGGATCGGGTCGCGGCGCAGTTCCTGTTTGGTCAAGTGTGCCATTTTTTCACCTGCCCCAATTATACCTTGGTGTCGGAGGGGGTGTCAAGGGGCCGGGGTGCCAGAGTTTGCCGAAAAATCGGGCACTTTCGGCCCTCGGGGCCAATAACTTAAGTCACCCGACCAAGATAGTCAAGTAATCGCTCCAGGTCCTCGGGTAGGGGGGCTTCCACCTCCACCCAGGAACCGTCCCGGGGGTGGCGAAACCGGAGCCGCCAGGCATGCAGCGCCTGCCGGGGCATCAGGGCCAGGATCTCCTTCACCTGCTCCCGATACCGCGAGGGCACCCGATGAAAGATCTTGCGAGGATCCCGCCCCCCGTAGGTGGGATCCCCGACCACAGGATGCCCCAGATACTCAAAGTGCACCCGGATCTGGTGGGTACGGCCGGTTTTCAGGGCCACCTGGACCTGGGTGGCCAGCTCACCGAAGCGCCGGAGCACCCGGTACTCGGTGATGGCCGGCTTGGAAGCAAAGGGGGTTACGGCCATCCGTTTCCGGTCAATGGGGTGGCGTCCAATGGGGGCTTCAATCACCCCCTCGGTTCGGTCCAGAGCCCCCCAGACCACGGCCAGGTACTCCCGCCGGGCCACCTTCTCGGCCATCTGGCGGGCCAGGCTGCGCACGGCCCGGTCCGACTTGGCC
>CAZXAO010000226.1:0-2977 GCA_964638465.1 uncultured bacterium
CCTGACGCCAGACCTGCCTCCGATGGTGTTGGCCCACCTGTGCCAGCGGGTGGCTGATGAGGTCCAGTGGGATCTGGCCTATTACGGTGTCTCTCCATCCCTTTCCCGGGAGGCCCTGGCAGACTCCCTCCAGGCCTGGATGTTTCGGCCCGTGCCCCTCCCCGCACCGGCCCGGGAACGCCTCCGTCAGCAGCTCACCGCCTACTTTCTGGAGGAAGCCGATGTGGTGCTGTCCCCGCCGCAGGCTCGCCGGCTGGCCCATGCCCTGGTCCGGGCGGTCCGGACTGGAGAGGTAGACACCCTGGCCCTCCTGGCCCTCCTCAGGCGTACACTTCCCGCCGAAGAGATCGCCCGAGACCCCGAACTTCTGCCCTACACCCTGGCCACCGTCCGGGAGATGGTCCGGGAAGCCCTGAACAACGCTCGGGTGGAAGCCTGGCTCCGTCGTCTTCTTCAGGACCGGGAGGTGCCCGAGGACCTCCAGAAGGACCTCAAGGGAGACCTCTGGTTGCTGGTTCAGCATCGGGTGGCGCTGCCCGTGGCCCTCCTGGGAACGGTCGCCCCGGACACGGTGGTCTCCCTGCAGGTGCAGCACGCTGGGCTCCTGCCGGTGTATGCACGGATCCACCGGAACCTGTTGCGGAGTCAGGTTCGGAGTCTGGTGCTGGCCTTTGGGATCGTGGCTCTGCTGGTGGCCCTGCAGCTGGGTTCCGTAGGGGCCGGTGTTCTGGCCACCCTACCCTTGCTCCTTGTGGTGGCCTTCAACTTTGGCCTGATGGGGGTGCTGGGCATCCCGCTGGACAACGCCACCATGCTCATCGCCTCCATCGCCATCGGCATCGGCATTGACTACACCATCCACATGGTGTCCCGGTTTCGTCTTGAGCGACATCGCACACGAGACCCCCACACAGCCCTGCTCACGGCCCTCCAGACCACCGGTCGGGCCATCCTGCTCAACGCCCTGACCGTGGGCCTGGGATTTCTGGTACTGGTGTTCGCTTCGCTGGTGCCCCTCCAGCGATTTGGCTGGATGGTGGCCCTGACCATGGCCACAAGTGCCACAGCAGCCCTCACCTTCTTGCCGGCTCTGATCCTGATGGCACGGCCGGTGTTCCTGAAGACCTCAACGCCTACCCAAAAGGACCAGAAGGAGGTGAACCAACCATGAGAACCTGGACGCTGATTATCCTGGGCCTGCTGACGGCCTCCGTACCCCTGGAGGCTGAACCTCCGGAGGCCCAGACCCTGCTGGCCCGGGTGGACAGCGTGATGAACGCCCCCCGTGATCGTACCCTCCGGATGAGGATGATCCTCATTGACCGGAACGGCCACGAGAAGGTCCGGGTGGCCGAGTCGTACCAGAAGGGCGACGATCACCGCCTCATCCGATTCCTGGAACCTGCCGATCAGCGGGGGATCGCCTTCTTAAGCCTGCCCAACGATGTGATGTATGTGTACTTCCCGGCCTTCCGGAAGGTGCGCCGGATCGCCTCGCATGTCAAAAACCAGACCTTCGCCGGCACCGATTTTACCTACGATGACCTGGCCACCTTCCGCTACGCCGACAAGTACACAGCCACCCTGCTGGAGGAAACCGATTCCGCCTATGTGCTCCGACTCCTCCCCAAACCCGGCACGCAGAAGGACTACGCATCCCTGAAGATGTGGGTGGACAAAGCCTCCTTCCACCCCCTGCGGATTGAGTTCTACGATCGCTCGGGGAACCTTTGGAAGGTGATGGAGTTCCGCCGGCTGGAGCAAATCAAGGGCTACTGGGTGGCCCGGGAAATGGAAATGCGGGACCTCAAACGGCACCACGCCACCCGGATGATCCTGGAGAAGATCCAGCTGGACACCGGTGTCCCGGATCGGGTGTTCACCAAACGCTACCTGCGTCGGGGGGCATAGGGCCACCCCGGGCGTCGCTTCCGATCAAGGAGGAACCCGCCATGAAGAGCCTTCGGATTGCCTTCTGGCTCGGGCTGCTGCTGGCAGCACCCCTGGCTGCCCAGGTGCACCTGGGTGGGCAACTGTCCACGGAGCAGCGGTACCGGGTCCAGGCGGATTCGGGACGCTGGACCTGGAACGAAAACCGGCTTCAGGTGCAACTGGACGCGCGCCCGGCCGAGAACCTGCACCTTTACGCTGAACTTCGGCTCCGGGCCCTGGGCTTTCCCGGAGTTCATACCCTGCAGGATCTTCAGGGACCCCACAAGGATCAGGTGTTCCCGTGGTCTCTGGAGGTCCGGGAGGCCTATGCGGACCTGTACGATTTCGGGCTTGCCGGCCTGGATCTCCGCCTGGGCCGACAGGTAATCGTCTGGGGGACGGCCGATCGGATCAATCCCACCTCCAACCTTTCACCCTACGACTTTGAGGACTTTCTGGATTTCGGAGCCAAACTGGGGGTTAACGCTCTGCGGGCCATCTACACCCACGATCCCTGGGCCCTGGAAGTGGATGTGGTGCCCGTGTTCACGCCGGTCACCCTGCCCCCGCCGACCTGGGCCTCGGGCTTCATGGGCCTGGCGGTGCCCCCCGAACTTCTGGTCTCTACCGTGACCCTCCCCGACCCCACGGTGGAAAACACCCAGTGGGGTGTCAAACTCAGCACCACCCTGGCCGGCTGGGACGGTTCCGTGTCCTATTACCGGGGGTTTGATGGTCTCCCCCTGCCCGATACCATCGCCGTGTCCCTCCGCCAGGGGCCGGTGCGGGTTCACCTCCGGTACCCCAGGCTCCAGGTGCTGGGGGCCGACCTGGCGGGGGCCCTGGGATCCGTGGGCGTGTGGGCCGAGGCTGCCCTGTTCGTGCCCGAAGACTTCCTCCAGACCCGGATCCTCTGGGAACCGCAGGTGCCCTGGACGGATACGGTGCTCTCGTCCCACCGGCCTTATCTCCGGGCCGTGGTGGGAGGGGACTACACCTTCCCAGGTCAGGTCTACCTGAACGCCCAGTATCTCCGGGGGTTCCT
>CAZXAO010000227.1:0-2970 GCA_964638465.1 uncultured bacterium
TAGCCCGGTGACAACGGCGGCTCAATGCCATGAGCGCCGAATCACACACCCCCCTCTCCTTTGAACCCTTCCTTTACGGGGTGGCCATCGCCCCGAGCCGGTTCACCCACGGTCTGGTGGAGGCCTCAGGAGAATTTACCGTGAACTTCCTGCCCTTTGCCGAGGCCCACTGGATCACTCTCTTCGGCCGGACCTCCGGCCACGACCTGGACAAGTTCCAGGCGTACCCGGTAAAAACCCAACCTCCCCGGGTTCTCCGGACGCCGGTACTCCAGCATGCCTATGCGGCCTACGAGTGCCGCGTGGTTCAACAGGTCAAGGCCGGAGATCACACCCTGTTCGTCGGCGAGGTGGTGGCGGCCCACGCCCGGGCCGGAGCCTTTGAACCCCAGGGGCCACCGCGGCTGTCCGTGGCAGACCCCGCCCTGTACCTCGGCCGGGACCTCTACCTCTCGGTCAGGAACGGGAAACCTGTCCACATAGGCCTGGAGGCCGCCCGAAGCCGTATCGGGAAGCCTCCAGACGATGCGGAAGCATAAGTTCCGGTTGCAGTTCCGGGGGGTGGGCTCAAAAATCGTAGAGGTGGAATGAAGATCCTGTGGCGTCGGCTCCCGGTGGGCCGCTGGCTGCGGTCCAATACCTATGTCCTCTGGGATCCCGAAACCCGAGAGGCCGCTGTGGTGGACCCCGGGGGACGCGCCGCCTCCCTTTTCCGCCTCCTGCACCGGCTCCGGATCCGCCGGGTGCGGTACCTTTTGCTCACCCACGGCCATGTGGACCACCTGCGGGCCGTGGGAATCCTCCACGAAAACACGGGCGCTCCCATCCTGCTCCACGAGGCCGAGGTTCCCGTGTACCGGTCTCCCTGGCGAAACGGCTCCCTGTTCCTGCTGCGACCCCTTCGGCCTCCGGGGCCCCACCGATTGCTCCAGGATGGCGTGTTCCTGCCCCTGGGCCAGGCCGGTCTGGTGGTACTCCACACCCCCGGCCACACTCTGGGCAGCGTCTGCTTCTACGGGGGCGATCTGGTGGTCACTGGCGACACCCTGTTCCTCCGCTCCGTAGGCAACACCTGGATGCCAGGCGCCTCCCGAACCCGACTGCTCCAGAGCCTCCGACACCGGATCCTCACCCTGCCCGGAGACCCCTGGGTGCTCCCGGGCCACGGTCGGGTAGCCCGACTCTCGGTGGTCAAGGCCCTGAACCGTACGCTCCAGGAAGCCCTGGTTCGCACTTAACCATGATTCTGCTCGCCGCCCTCGGTGCCACCCTGCTGCTCATCCTGGTGTTCTACCGGGGTCAGAAGACCAACCTGGCGTTCGCACACCAGGTGGCCCTTCTCCTGGAGACTCTGACCCAGCCCGAAGCGGTGA
Source organism: uncultured bacterium (assembly GCA_964638465.1). Taxonomy (GTDB): domain Bacteria; phylum Hydrothermota; class Hydrothermia; order WGAB01; family WGAB01; genus WGAB01. Next base: position 1,374 of record CAZXAO010000227.1, read on the forward strand.
AGTATCTGTGGCTCGGAGGTGTCCTGGGGTTTCAGGCCCTGTATCACCGCCCCCGCCGCCTGGGCCATCGGGACCTGAAGGTCACCCTACTCCTGTTGCCCCGGCATACGCTCCTGTATCTGCCCATTGCCTGGTGGCGGCATCGGGGGGACCGGATCCTCTTAACCCTGCACGGTCCGGTCTCTCTCCCCGAGAGTCCTCCTCCGGGCCTGCATCCCCTGCTACGCCGGGTGGACAAGGAGTCCCGGGCCTGTACCGTGGAACTCCGGTTGCCCCGGAACCATCCCGAACCCGTCCTGCGGTCCCTGATCCAATGGCTGGCCTCCTGTTCCTGATCTCCCTGGTCCTGACCCCCGGCCCCCTGGACTCCCTGCTCCAGGCCTGGCACCGGGGTGGCCCCCGGGAACGCTTCCTGCACGCCTGGCAACGAGCCTGGACGGTAAATCCTACCCTCCACCCCCAGTTGATGGCCCTGCGATGGTCCTGGGAGATTTCACAAGGCGACGGGAACGCCGCCCGCCACACCCTGCACCAGGTGCTGGACGATCTCCAGCAAACAGATCCTCCTCCTTTCCTGGAAGAACCCCTCCACGACTTCTTCCGGGCCTTCCGCTTTTCCTGGCCGGCGGAGTCCCTGCGGCAGTGGCTCCGTCAGATCCCCTCCAGGAATCGGGGGACCTGGTGGCTCTACGAGGAGGCCTGGCAACTGGTCCGACAGGGGAATCTGGACTCCGCAGGCCTCCTGTGGACCACGGTGGTCCGCCGGGCTCCGGCCTCCGCCTACGCCCGGTGGCTCACCCGACATCAGGATTCCCTGCTCCACCTGGCCCCAGCAGAGTGGGGCGAGGTGCTGTATCACCAGGGCCGGTACGAAGAGGCCCTGCCCCTGCTCCGGACCGACCTCTCCTCCCCCCGGCGGGTTCGGGCTTATCTCACCACCCTGTACCGACTCCGAGAGAACCGGAAATTCCTGCAGGAGTTTCGCCGACTGCAGCATCGTCTTTCGGTAGAGGACCGTCACCGCCTGGAATACCGGCGGGCCGTGGTGCTGGACCGTCTGGGCCGGAAGGTGGAAGCCCTCCGGTCCCTGGTGACTCTGGCCCGCAAAAGCCCCCGGTGGCGTTCATCCGCTGTGACTTACGCTTCGCTGCTGGCCCTGGAGACCAACCGGATCACCTGGACTGCGCGTCGGCTGGAACGAGCGTTGCCCCGGGATCCAGTGGCCCGGGCCCGGGCCGCCCTGCTGCACCTGGTGGTGGGACGCGACTCCGCCGCCCGGCGTCTTTTCCGCGAGAACCTGAAGGCCCGGAGCTTCTGGCGGGCCCAGGCGTTGTACTTTTTGCACCGGCTCACGGGGAACCCTGCGTGGGCAGAAACCCTGCGAAGAGCGTTCCCCCTGTCCTATTACACGGCCCGCCTGCCTCAGCCACCGGTGGCCCTGAGAGTCCCACCCCCGGCCCTTGCCGGCGACGCCTGTCCCCCGACCCCGGGCTTCCGGGCCCTGGCCCGGTACTTCCTCAACGCCCAGGCCGAGGCCACGCACCTTGCCCGGTGGTGCCCCCTCCAGGCCGCCCGGGTGGCGGACTCGGTGGGCAAC
>CAZXAO010000228.1:0-2964 GCA_964638465.1 uncultured bacterium
CCAGGGGTACACATGGCTGATGCCCATCACGGTCTCGGCGATCAGGTCAGCGGTTTCCTTCATCCGGCGTTCAATTCGGGGATGGTCCTCGGGAAAGTGCAGGAATACAGCCCAGACCTCTTCCACCAGTTCCTGAGGATGGATCAGGCCGGTGATCTCGTTATGGTTCATCTCCGGAAACTCGGCCGTATGGGCCAGGGCCTTGGCGTTCTCGTTGATCTGGGTGTTCCAGCGATGGGCCACCGGGAAAAAGCGGTGGGAAGCATAAAGGACCGGCAGCCGCAGGTAGAACTTGTTGGCCAGGTCCCGGGCCAGCGCATCCTCGGCTTCCAGTTCCTCCCGGAGGGTGCGCAGGAAGTCGGGCAAGGAGGCCAGGTCCTCCTTCAGGAACCCGGCCTGCTGGAGGAAGCGGTACAGCGGGGTGAAGAGGTACCCCAGGGCAGCCCGGGGAGGCAGGCCTGGGGGAATCTGGACGAAGGGCACGCCGTGCTCCCGGGCCAGTCGCTCCAGCTGGCCATCGGAGCTGACCGCCAGGATCCGGGCGCCCCGTTTTCGGGCCTCCTGAAAGCTGGCCAGGGCCTCTTCCGTGTTGCCCGAGTAGCTAGTGACAAAGACCCAGGCCCGGGAGTCCACGAAGCCTGGCAACCCGTACATGGGATAGGAGATCACGGGCACCGGGGCCTCCGGCATCAGGGAGGCCACCAGGGCCCCTGCGATGGCCGAGCCCCCCATGCCCGTGAAGACTATGGCCGAGGGCGGGTCAGCCCAGGGCTCGGGCAGGGGGAAGGCCAGGGCTTCCTGAATTTGATCCGGCAAAGAGCGGATCCACTGGTGCATGCGTTCCATCGCATCCATGCGTGTCGCCTCCTTTCAGGGTTCACACCATCCAGTCTGTGGCCAGGTCCAATTCCACCCAGCCCGTGGCAGGATACCGGAACCGGCCCTTTCGCAGGTGCACCTCCAGGGCCAGTGCCAGCCGGACCGGCCGGGGTTCAGGCCAGGACAGGGCCAGTTCCAGCACCTCGTCACAGGCCCACCGGTGGGACTCCAGGTGTTCCGGCTCAAGGGTGATCATGCCTTCGGGTGTCTTGAATTGTACACGCACCCGCCCCTCCTGGAACACTTCCCGGCAGGGCCGATGAAAGTCCAGGCGAAGGTAAAGAAAGTTCTCGTCAAAACCGTAGTACACCGCCTGCAGGGGTTCACCCGCCATGGCGGGCTGGTGGGCGATCCGCAGGCGGCCGGCGTTGTGCCATTCCAGGTAGTGGCTCACCCGGCCGTCCAGTTGTGGGCGAATCAGGGCGCGGGGCTGTTCCACGATGGGCGGAGGGGTCCCCTTGATCGGGGTGGAAAGAAACGAGGGCACGGGTAGGCCCAGCAGTTCAAAGGCCGCCTGTAGAAGGCCCCGGAACAGCCGGTCAAACACCGGAGCCAGGGGAGTCGGATGATCGTCGCCGAGCCACCAGAACCAGTCGGAACCCTCGGCAGCGAAAAAGGCATAGGCGGCCTGGCTGTGGGGATCCGGATCGTGGAACGGAAGATCCAGGTGGGGGGTCAGGTGCTGGATCAGGTGCTGACGGGCTTCCCGGAGCACTTCCCAGGCGCGTCGTTTTTCCGGATGGCCCATCCAGGTGTCAAAGGTGCCGTGGATCCAGGATCCCGGGGCCAGGTGATCCAGGGGTTCGTGGGGGAGCTGGCTGACCACTTCCTCCACCGTGGCCCATTCCAGACCTGGCGCACGGTCTACAGCCTCCAGGAGGTGTCGGAGGAAGGCCATCCCACCGTGAAGGTAGTGGGGCCAGGGATTTTCTCCGTCCAGGATCAGGGCCGTCAGCCGGGAGCCGTTAGAACGGCGCTCGTGCAGACGCCGAACCAGGTCGGCTGCAGCCTCTTCCGGAGGCCAGGTGCCGTAGGTGAAGCCGATGCGGTCTGAGAGGTCTGTATCCCGGAACACCAGGGGAAGGCGGCAGCAGTGGTACACCCGATCGGGCAGGGCACCGGGCTGGCTCTTGGCCAGCACCCCTTGGTCTGAGGCCGCCCAGCGGTAGCCGGCCTGCTGGATCAGGCGGACTGCGGCCTCGCTGACCGAGCCCTCCGAGGGCCAGAGGCCAAAGTTCCTCCGGCCCAGGGCCCGTTGTCCCCGCAGGTGGGCGGCCTCCAGGTGCCATCGGGCATCCTCCGGCCAGGCGACCCCCTCCACCGCGGGTCCGTGGCCGCCGGCCCGGCGGTGTTCCCGGGCGTCCACCAGCAGGGGAAGGATGGGGTGAAAGTAGGGCGAGAGGGAGACCTCCACCCGACCAGTGGAAGCCAGATGGCGGTACAGGACGGGCACCCGTTGCAGGATCTCGTGGGCAGCCTGAAACAGGGTGGTTTTGTCCTCTTCGGAAAAGCGGTGGCCCTTGCGGCTCAAAGCCTGGAGGGCAGGGTGGTCCCGGCGGGCAAACTCGCCGGCATAGGCCAGCACGAAGAGCACCTGCAGATCCCGAAAGTCCTGGGGGGTCCAGAGATCGGACTCCCGGGCCTTCTCCTGGAGTTCCCGGTACCGGGGAAAACGGCCGATCTGGGTGACGGGGTGGGCAGCGAAGAAGTGGCTCAACAGGAAGGACCGTTCGGTGGGGCTTAGCCGGTCCGCCGGGCGGCGGGCGTGGTGCAGGAACACATCCTCCACTGCCTTCCGGGCATAGGCTTCCCATTGGTCCAGGAGAACAGGGGTGAGGTTCAGGGTCAGGCGGCCCGCCGGGGTTTCCTGGAGCAGACGGGCGAGGTCGTAGTACTCGCCGATGCCGTGGAGGAAGGTCCAGGGCAACAGGGCCAGGGGAGGGCGTCCGGTGCGGGGGATCCAGTACAGGGGTTGGTGCAGGTGCAGGAGGAGGGTGACTTTCATGGAAGGGATAAAAAATGGAGCGGGAGACGGGATTCGAACCCGCGACCCTCAGCTTGGGAAGCTGATGCTCTACCCCTGAG
>CAZXAO010000229.1:0-2941 GCA_964638465.1 uncultured bacterium
TCTTCTTCCTGCTGCTCGCCCCACCCCAGGACCCCGGAACCGTGTACCTCATCACCCTGGGCAAGATCGCCCACCTCTCCCGCAAACTCGCCCGCACCCGGGAGTACCTGGAGATGGACGACCCCAAGGCCTTCGTGGACTACCTCCTGAACCTGCTCAAGGAGGAATGAGCCCATGGATGAGGTGCTTTCCAAACTCATCGCCCTGCACGACCTGGACCAACTCCTCAAGGAACTGGAAAGCCCGCAGTACCAGGAACTCGGCTTTGAGGTCAAGGAAAACCGCAAGAAGGAACTTCTGAAACGCCGTGAGGAACTGGTGAAGCAGATCCCCGAGAAGACTTACCGCCGCTATGAATTGCTCCGCAGGCGCTACGGCCGGGGCATCGCTCCGGTCATCGGCGGCGTGTGCATGAACTGCTTCATCCAGCTGCCCACGGCCGTGGTCTCCGGACCGGATAAGAACCAGAAACTGGAAACCTGCTCCAACTGCGGCATCTTCATCTACCTGGCCTGAGGGCCCATGGATCTGCGGCACCACCTGGAGATCATCCGCTACAAAACCGTTGACCTCCTGCCCCTGGAAGAACTGGAGGCGAAACTCCGCCGGGGCCGCCCCCTGGTGGTCAAGTATGGGGCAGATCCCAGCCGGCCCGACCTGCACCTGGGCCATTATGTCAACCTCCGGAAACTCAAGGACCTCCAGGACCTGGGCCACCGCATCGTGTTCATCGTGGGCGACTTCACCGCTACCATCGGCGATCCCTCGGGCCGGGACACCACCCGCCCCCGCCTCTCCGAGGAGGAGGTCCGCGAAAACGCCCGCACCTACTTTGAACAGGTCTCCCGGGTCCTGGATCCCCACCGCACGGAGATCCAGTACAACGCCACCTGGCTGTCCCAACTCCAGGCCCGGGACATCGTACACCTGGCCAGCTCTTATACCGTCGCCCGGATGCTGGAACGCGACGACTTTGAAAAACGGTATCGGGCCCAGGTGCCCATCTACATCCACGAGTTCCTGTATCCCCTGTTCCAGGGGTACGATTCCTATCACATCGGGGCCGACCTGGAGGTGGGCGGCACCGACCAGAAGTTCAACTTCCTGGTGGCCCGGGAGGTGCAGAAGCACTACGGCCAGGAACCCCAGGTGATCCTCACCCTGCCCCTGCTGGTGGGCACCGACGGCGTCCGCAAGATGTCCAAGTCCTTCGGCAACTACATTGCCTTCAACGATCCCCCCAACGAAATCTACGGCAAGGTGATGTCCATTCCGGACGCCGTGGTCCCCGAGTACTACTCCTTGGTGCTCTACTACGACGAACGCCAGCTGGAAGAGGTGCGGCGCCAGATGCAAACCCGTCCCCGGGACACCAAGGCCCAACTGGCCTACGAGATCGTCAAACTCCTGTACTCCGAGTCGGCCGCCCGGGCCGCCGAAGAGGAGTTCAACCGCGTGTTCCGGGCCCGCCAGGCCCCCTCCGAGATGCCTCAGGTCCCCCTTCCCCCCGAAGGCAAGAACATCGTGGACCTCATCTACGAGGCCGGACTGGTGGCCTCCAAGAGCGAGGCCCGCCGCCTCCTCAAACAACGCGCCGTCAAACTCAATGGCGAAGTGGTGGACGATCCCACCACCGTTCTTCGCCTGGACCACGAGGCCATCCTCAAGGTGGGCAAACGCAAGTTCCTGAAACTCCTCCCCCCCACCCGTGGCCTTTAACCTGCTCCTCGTCAACTGGCAGGATCCGGAACACCCCCTGGCCGGGGGCGCCGAGGTCCACCTGCAGGAGGTCTTCGGCCGCCTGGTGAACCACTACGGGTACCGCGTAACTCTGCTGGCCTGCCGCGTGCCCGACGCCCCCCCGGAAACCACGATCCGCGGGATCCGCGTGCTCCGCCGCGGCCCCCGAAACCTGTTCAACTATGTGGTCCCCTGGGTGTACCTCCGGGAACTCCACGACGAACCCTTTGACTTCGTCGTGGAAGACCTCAATAAATTGCCCTTCTATGCCCGCTTCTACGCCCGCCAGCCCGTGGTGGCCGTGCTCCACCACTTTTTCGGCAAAACCATTTTTCAGGAAACCTCCTGGCTCCCGGCCACCTATGTGTATCTGGCCGAACGCAGCGTGGGCAAACTCTACCGCGGCGTACCCTTCGTGGCCGTCTCCCGGAGCAGCCGCGACGACCTGATACGCCTCGGCATCCCCGCCCGGGATATCCGGGTCATCTATAACGGCACCCCACCCCACATGGTCCCCGGCCCGGAACGGTTCCCGGATCCCACCCTGGTACACCTGGGCCGACTCAAACGCTACAAGCGTAGCGACCGTGTGCTCCAGGCCTTCGCCCGGGTGCGTCAACAGATCCCCACGGCCCGACTCCTCGTGGTGGGCGACGGCGATGCCCGCCCCGAACTGGAATCCCTGGCGCGTCACCTGGGCATCGCCGACGCCGTGACCTTCACAGGCTTCGTCTCCGAAGAGACCAAACGCGAACTCCTGCAGAAGGCCTGGGTGTTCGTGGCCACCTCCCCCAAGGAGGGCTGGGGCATCGTGTCCATGGAGGCCCAGGCCTGCGGCACCCCCGCCGTGGTATGGAACGCCCCCGGGCTCCGGGAGACCGTTCGCCACGGCGAAACCGGCTTCATCGTGGAATCCGTGGAGGAGACCGCCCAAAGGCTCCTGGACCTCCTGCAAAACGCAGACCTCCGCCAAAGGATGGGCCAGGCGGCCACCCGCTGGGCCCACACCTTCTCCTGGGACCAGGCCGCCCACCAGTTCCACGAGTGGTTCACCGAACTGAAGAGGAAATTCCACGCCCCTTAAAATACCAGGGGATGTAGGCTTGAACGACTCAGGTATCACCAGATCTGATGGCTACACGTCTTGAAGATCTGAAACCCCATGCACGGGTGCGAGGAATCGTGCCCGACGGTCCTGTCA
>CAZXAO010000230.1:0-533 GCA_964638465.1 uncultured bacterium
TTCGTCGTAGACCGTTTGCCAGGTTTCCACCACCCCGGAGAGGTGGGCCCACACAATCCGACCCTGCTGGGCCAGGGTATCCTGGAACCGGAGCCGGTCCCGCAGGACCCGAACGAACTGGGTGTCCAGGAGTTGAGATTGTTCCAGGAACAGGGTCTGGGTGTACAGCCGGCCGGGATGGAGTTCTCCGGAAGCCTGTTTTTCCAGGAGGTCCAGGAGGCCGTCCCATCGTCGGTTATAGCCGCCCACCTCGGGCAGGGGTGCAGTGGGGTCGTGTACCAGGTAGTGGGCATTGTCCCGGGGTCGCCACACGCCGGAGGTCCACAGGCTGTCGTCGCCCTCGTGGCCTGGAAAGGAGCCGCCCCAGAGGATTTCGGCCTTCCAGGCGTAGGGGTAGTGCCAGCCGGAGAGGGTGTCCCGGAAGTACTCCATCTGGGCCTGTTCCGGTGGGGCGGCGATGTAGCCCCCCACCGTGTGCGAGGGCTCACCGCCCAGCAATTGGGCCATCAGGTAGGCCACATCGGCGTAGTTGT
>CAZXAO010000230.1:543-2941 GCA_964638465.1 uncultured bacterium
CCCAGGTCTTCCACCAGGTAGCGCAGGAAGTTCTTGCCGTTGGTGGCGACCGTGCCGGTGTCCAGCAGGGTGGCAGCCAGCAGGAAGTTCCAGTCCGATTGGTAATTCAGGGCAGCGCCATACACGGCCACGGTCTCGGCGAAGGCCACCACTGCCTGCCGGTGGAGCCAGAAGGCCGGGGTGTCCACGGTGAAGTCAGGATAGCCGGCGGCGGGCTCTTCGTTGTGGCACACCAGGGTCAGGTAGATGGGGGGCAGGGAGTCCGGGACCTGGCTCCAAAGGAACCAAAGAAGCCATACAAGGCCCATGTGGATAAGATGACGCTTCCCCCGGTAACGGTCAAGGGGTGGATACCTTAGCAATCCGGTTCAACGGGGCATGTTTCGCACCTTAATCCCAAAAATCACAAAATGTTTTCAACCTTGACCACATTTAGGTTGGCCGGTAGAATTTGCCAGCAGGAATCCCTGAAGTGCACGCGAAAAGGAGGATGAGTGTGAGGCTTACGCTGATGCTGGCCTGTCTGCTGGTTCCCCTGGCCCTGGGGGCAAAGGAGGGACCACAGGTCCCGCTGCCTGCACCGGAAACCCTGGTGCCCGTGCAGACCCGTCCTCTGCCCCGGGGGATCCAGCATCCGCCCATCAAACTGCTGGACGAGCAGGGCCGACCGGTGATCCGCACGGGCCGGCCGGTGAGCACCCGCCAGACCTGCGGCCAGTGCCACGACTACGATGCCATCACCCGGTCCTTTCACTTTCAGCAGGGCTACAATCACTGGGACGACCACTGGGGCGACCAGCACCACGAGCCCGGTTCCTACTCCGATGGCATGTTCGGCCGCCAGTACGACTACCCGTACTACCACATGACCCCCACCGACTGGCAACAGCAGGGCGTGGACTTTGAGTACGGGACCCCCAACTGGGCCCTGCAGTGTGCCATCTGCCATACCGGCAGCGGGCCCCTGGAGTACGATCGCCAGGGCCGACGCCTGGACCAGATCCCCCAATCCGAGATCCAGCCCGGCAACCCGGACTTCTACTGGTGGCACCGCAAGGCCGATACCGTGCTCTTCTGGGACTGGAAACGCTCGGGCGTCCGCGAGGCCAACTGCTTCCTGTGCCACACCCCGAACTACAGCAAGGGCATTCAGGACATGCGCACCGTAGGGGTGGGGATGTTCCACCAGCCCCACTTCGCCTCGGCCAACGCCGCCGGCCTGATCTCCACGGGCATCGTCAAAAAGGTCACCGACGACGGCCGCGTGGTCTACAATCCCCGGGCCTTTGAACCCGACGGCACCGTCAAACCCGGATGGCTCCAGATCTCCGGAGCCTTCGCCCGTCTGGATGCCTGCCTGCAGTGTCACGCCGCCCCCGTGGTCCACGGCAAGGTCCAGATCTGGTACAACTATCCCGTGGTGCGCACCATCAACCGCGGAATCCTGAGGAAGGCCTTTGTGTGGTCTGCCGAGAACATCTCGGATTCCCGGGAAAACATCGCCCACAAGGACCAGTTTCCGTATCCCTGGGATGTCCACGCCAAGGCGGGCCTCACCTGTCTGGATTGCCACGACATGCCGAACCGGCCCGGCCGGGTGGTGCAGACCCCCGAGGGCCCGAAGCCGGTGAATACCTCTGTGGCCGAGTTCCTGAAGCATCCGGACCACAACTTCGGCATCGGCAACCCCATCACCTGGAAGGTAGCCCCGGAGCACTTTTACAGCGTGAAACGCTGTGAGGATTGCCACAACGCCATGGAAACCGGCCACGACTGGCTTCCGGAAAAGGAACTGCACCTGAAACGGGTCTCCTGTGAGGTGTGTCATGTGCCCCAGACCCACTACTGGGCCCTGAACTTCTTCAACTTTGCCCTGCCCAAACCCGAGCCCTTCAGCCTGCATCGGAAGGCCAAGGGGGCCTGTGGCGAAGCCCCCCAGCGGTACACCTTCGTGGGGGCCCAGGGTGATCCCATTGAGGATTCCACTGCCGTGATCACCGGCTTCTATCCGCTGTATATCCCCCGGAGCCTGAAGCCCGGTGAACCTCCCCGGATCATGCCCTATTCGGTGACCTTCTCCCTGCACTGGGTGGATGCCCGGGGGGAGCGGGTGCGATTCCGCCGGATCCTGCGGGCCTTCTTCCAGCGGGTCCACGGCAACTGGGATCCCAAACCAGAGGTGCTCCAGGTGTTTGATGCCAACGGCAACGGCTGGATTGATGACGACGAAGCCCTGTTTGACACCCCCGAGAAGGTGGCCCTGGGCAAACGGTTGCTGGAACAGCAGGGCGTGCAGGATCCCCGGCTGGAACTCGTGGCTCTGCCCTTCAGCCTGAGCCACGGCGTCGCCCCCAAGGCGTACGCCCTGCGTTCCTGCGAGGAATGCCACAGCCCCGAT
>CAZXAO010000231.1:0-2919 GCA_964638465.1 uncultured bacterium
CTGCACGGTTTGCATCCAGATGGGGTAAACCCCCGGCTTCCGGGGGACCGGGATCCGAACCGGATACGCCTCCCGGGGGACCTCCAGCGTCTGGGTCCGGGCGAGGATCACCCGGGTGGTCTCGGCCGCCAGGTACAGGTACCCCCGCAGGGTGTCCCGGAACCAGGAGAGGTGAAGGCTGTCCACCGAGTGGATCGGGGCCGGTTCGGGGGCCAGCCCGCAGTCCAGGGTATCCGGCACCCGAGGATGGGTGCTCTGCACGGCCGCAAGGAACTGCTGGACCCGGGAGACCACCAGGGGCTGCACCGCCAGTTCGGTGCCGGCCGGTGCGTAGGCCAGCCATACCAGGGAATCGGCGATGGTCCGGCCGCAATGGCGGACCACCAGCTGGCCCCGCAGGGTCCCCTGGTGGGGCAGGCGTGCGTCCGGATACCGCAGGTGTCGGGGGGCACAGGAGAAGCCCGCCCAGACCCCGAGGGCCCACAGGAAAAGCCTCTTACGCATCGGGCACCTCCAGTTGGGGCAGGACCTCTCGCAGGGCCTGGAGCACCTGGTGCCGCAGGTGCTGGAGCTCCTGGTCGTCCCGGGCGGTCAGGGTGAGTTCCAGGGGGATGTTGGTCCTGCGGTCAAAGGTCTCGGGCCGCGACTTGAAGTACACCCGGGGGAAACGTCGCCGCAGGGGCTTCAGGAGCCGTTCCAGGACAGATTCGTCGGCCAGGCCGGTGTACACACGCAGCACCTGGTACCGCTGGGCCGGGGCCAGATGCCGCCGTACCCAGGGGACGACCTCGTGGTCCAGAAAGGCCTGCATCTCCCGGGGAACACCGGGCAGGGCGAAGATCACGGTGTTCTGGTGTTCCAGTCGCACGGCGGGCGCGGTACCCACCCGGTTGGGCACGGCGCCGCGGGGCAATCGGGCCATCTTCTCGCGTTCAGGGGTGAGCCCGGGCTCAGGCACCCTGCCCTCCCGGTACAGTTGGTCGTAGCGTTCCCGGACCATGCGGGCAGCCTCGGGGTTGAGTTCCAGGGGACGGTTCAGAGCCCGGGCCAGGGCTCCCAGGGTGAGGTCGTCCCGGGTGGGACCCAGGCCACCGGTGGTCACCAGAAGTCGGGTCCCGCGGCGTAGGCTGGCGCGGACTTCGTCAACGATCTCCTCCAGGTCATCGTCCACCGTGGTCATCCGCTGGGGCTGCAGGCCCAGGGGGGTCAACGCCTGGGCCAGGGTGTGGGCGTTGGTGTTCAGGGTCAACCCGGCCAAAATCTCCCGTCCCACGGTAAGGATTTCCACGCGCATGGCTGTATTATAGCGGCATGGCCGCCGAGGACCTTCTGAAACGACTTCAGAATAACCGCACCCTGGGGGCCTCCCAGTTGCTCCGGTGGGGGCTCCGGGCAGCCCGAGAAATGGTCAAAGAACTGTATCCCTTGCCCGAAAACCAGCGGTACATCCGGTTCCGGGCCTTTACCCTGGAACTGGCCTCGGCACGGCCCTCCATGGCCCCCCTGCTCCGGCTGGCCAACGACCTGAACTTCCTGTGGGACGAAGCCGAAAACCTGCGGGACCTGGAACATCGGCTCTCGGATCTGGCCGGCTTCCTGGAGCAGGAGCGGAACCGGGTGATCGCGAGCGCGGCCGAGCTCTTTGCCGGCGTCCAGCGGGTGCTGGTCCACTCCTGGAGTTCCTCGGTGGTTGCGGCTCTGCTCCGGATCCGGCCCCACCGGGTGTTCTGCACCGAGTCCTTCCCCGGGCTGGAAGGGCGGAAAACGGCCCGGAAACTCTTGAGCCAGCGGATCCCGGTGACCCTGGTGTCCGATCCGGCGATGGTAGAAGTGCTGCCCGAGGTGCAATTGGTGCTCGTGGGGGCCGACGCCTTCACGGCCCGGGGGTTCTACAACAAGGTGGGGACCCATCTCCTGGCCCTGGCGGCCCGTGCCCGGCGGGTCCCCCTCTGGGTCATCAGCGAAACCTACAAGGGATTGCCCCCGGCCCTGGAGTCCCTGTACCAGCCGGAGGAAGCCCCTCTGCGGGTGCCCCCATCGCTCCAGGAAGTTCCCTGGGTGCATCCCCTGCTGGATTTCACGCCGTGGAAACGGGTGAAAGGCCTCGTGGCCGAGGGTGGGGTGTTGGGACCCCAGGGGATCCAGCAATTGCTGGAGTCCCTGCAGGTGCACCCCATCCTTCAGGCCTACCGGGAGGTGTATGCGGAATGAAGATCGTGGGCGTGATCCCGGCCCGATACGGTTCCACCCGCTTCCCCGGGAAGCCCCTGGCGCCGATCCTGGGGAAACCCATGATCCAGTGGGTCCTGGAGGCAGCCCAACACACCTGGAGTTTGAACGAGGTGCGGGTGGCTACGGACGACCCCCGCATCGCCAGCGTGGTCCGCAAACTCCAGGGGAAGGTGGTTCTGACGCCTCCGGACCTGCCCAGTGGCACCGATCGCGTATACCAGGCCATCCAGGAAGAGCATCCGGACATCGTGGTGAACATCCAGGGAGACGAACCCCTGCTCCAGCCCCAGGTCATTGATGCCGTGGTGGAAGCCCTGCTGGAAGACGAAGGGGCCGATATGGCCACGCCCGCCTACTGGTCGGCCGATCCAGGCTCGCCGGACCAGGTGAAGATCGCCGTATCCGAAGGCCAGTACGCCCTGTACTTTTCGCGGGCCCCCATCCCCTTTTACCGGGAAGATCCACCGGAGTACTGGATCCATGTGGGCATCTACGCGTACCGATTCCCGGCCCTGCAGCGCTTTGTGGCTCACCCGCCCACCCGGCTGGAACGAGCCGAAAAACTGGAACAGCTCCGGGCCCTGGATCTGGGGTTCCGGATCCGGGTGGTACCGGTGGAAGGCCCCCTGCATCCCGTAGACCGACCGGAGGATATTCCCAGGGTGGAATATCTGCTGAAACAGCAGT
>CAZXAO010000232.1:0-2868 GCA_964638465.1 uncultured bacterium
CGGGATGCCGCCTTCCCGGAGGACGATGCCCTGCTCACGGGCTCCTATAACTTCACCTACGACCCCTTTGGATCGGCCAACAACCTGGTGCTCCTGCAGTCGGCGGCGGTGGCTTCGGCGTATACCACGGAGTTTAACGAGATGTGGGGCTCCTCCGGGGATGTCCCTGACCCTGCCCAGGCCCGCTTTGGGACCCGGAAAACCGACAACACCCCCCACATCTTCCATGTGGAGGGACACGAGGTCCGGGTCTACTTCTCCCCCTCGGATTCTACGGAAACCGCCCTGCTCCAGGTGATCCATCAGGCCCGCCGGTCCCTGAACTTCTGCATCTACTTCTTTACACACCAGGGGATTTCGGACGCCATGAAGGATCGGTGGGACCGGGATCTGGCCCTGGTGGCCGGCGTGTTTGATTCCACCCACTTCCTGGACCCCAACCATAGCTCCGAGGGCTGGGATCTTTTAGGCTTGGGCGGAAATGCCTGGGATCCCCCGGCCTATGTGTATGCCGACCGTTTGCCCGGCAGGCTCCTGCATCACAAGTACCTGGTGGCCGACGGTCGCTGGCTCGTGACAGGCTCGGCCAACTTTACCTACTCGGCGATGAACACCAACGACGAGAACCTGATCATCCTGGACGACTCCCTTCTGGCCCGGGACTTCCTGGCGGAGTTCCAGGCCCGGTACCAGGAATCCGGAGGTACCTGGCCCCCCGGCGTGCACACCATCCAGGACCTGCAGATGGCCGACCCCTCTCCCCTGACCGGCCGAAAGGTGCGGGTCTCGGGAGTGCTCACGGGTGTGTTCACCGGGGGGCGCCGGCTCTTCGTGGGCATGCGCCCCCAGGGCGCCTACCGGGGGGTGTTCGTGTACCTTCCCCAGGCGCCTTCCAACCCGCTCCAGGTGGGCGACTCGGTGGAGATCACTGGCGATGTACAGGAGTACTACGGACTCACGGAGATCGTGGCCGAGACCTCCGGTGTGGTGGTCCGGGGTCCGGTGGCCCCGCTCCAGCCCGTGCGGGTGACTGCGGGCCAGGCCATGTCCGAGGCTTACGAGGGTGTCTTGGTCCGGGTGGACACCCTGCGGTGCCACGCCCCGGACCTGGGCTACGGGGAATGGGCCCTCCACGACAGCACCGACACCCTGCGGGTGGACGACCTGGGTCTGTCCTATACGCCGGTGCTTGGGGCGTATTACTCGGTGATGGGGCCGGTGTACTTTTCCTATGGCCACTTCAAACTGGAGCCCCGGGGTGCAGAGGATGTGGAGGTGGTTGCCCTGCCGGGTGATGTGGACGCCGATGGTGAGAGATCCGTGGGCGATGTGGCCGCTCTGGCACACTACCTTTACGCCCACGGCACCGTTCCCCCTCCCTTCCTCCGGGCGGATGTCAACCTGGACGGTCGCGTGGACGACCAGGACCTGGTGGCCCTCACCCGCCGGGTCCTGCCCTCGGTGCGTCCGGGGGGAAGCGGAAGTGTGTATCATTAACACCCGTACATTGGCCAGGAAAAGGAGGAGGTATGCCTGAGTTCCAGATCGTGGTCACAGGAGGGGCCGGGTTCATCGGATCCCATCTGGTGGAAGAGCTGCTTCGGGTTCGTGCAGGGGTTTCTCCGTACCAACCGCTTTTTAAGGCTGTTCAACCCTTTCGGGTGGTGGTGGTGGATAACTTTACCACCGGCCGGGAAGAAAACCTGGAGGATGTGCGAGTTACGCTTCAGCGGGAGGGCATTGACCCCGCCTTTGAGGTGATCCGGGGAGACGTGCAGGATCCCCATCTACTGGAAGACCTGTTCCACGACCGAACTTTGGTCCTGCACCAGGCAGCCATCCCCTCGGTCATGCGGTCGGTGAAGGATCCTCTGGCCACCCATGAGAGCAATGTCACCGGTACCCTGGTGCTCCTGGAGGCTGCCCGGAAGCGGGGCGTGCGTCGGGTGGTCTATGCCTCTTCCTCGTCGGTATATGGAGATACCCCCTCGCTTCCCAAACGGGAGGACATGCCGCCCTCCCCCCTTTCCCCTTATGCCACTTCCAAGATTGCAGGGGAGTTTTACGCCCGGGTGTACACCTCCCTTTTCGGTGTAGAGACGGTGGGGCTTCGGTACTTCAATATCTTTGGGCCCCGGCAGGACCCCTCTTCCCAGTACTCCGCGGTGATTCCCCGGTTTATCTACCAGATCCTGGCGGGTCAACCCGTGACCATCTTTGGCGATGGTCATCAGTCCCGGGATTTCACTTATGTACAAAACGCGGTTCACGCCAACTTCCTGGCCCTTTTCGCCCCAGAGGCTGCGGGTGAGGTGTTCAACATTTCCACTGGCCAGCAGTACACCTTGCTGGAACTGGTGGACCTGCTGGAGCAGATCATCGGGGTCCAGGATCATCCCCGTGCCTTTCTGGATCCCCGTCCCGGCGACATCCGTCATAGCCTGGGGGACATCCAGAAGGCCAGGGATGTGCTGGGATACGAGCCGCGGGTAGGATTTCGGGAGGGGCTGGAGGCCACTGTGGCCTGGTTCCGGGAACGCTGGCAGCCTGCCGGCTTGCCTGAAAAAAGAGGATGAGACGGGTTCTCAGGGTTCAGGACCACCGGCGGATCCTCCTGAGCCTTCTGGTAGTTTTCTCCTTTTTTTACCTGCAATGGTGGCACGCTGGCCCCGTGGGGTTGCGAAACCCCCTGGTCCCTGTGGCCGGTCTGCTGGCCCTGATCCTGTTCCTCCAGGGCCGGCTGAGGCCCCGCAGCGTGGGGGATACGCTGCTCCTCCTCACGGGTGGTGCCCTGGTCCTGGGAACCCTCATGACCGGCCGGTGGAAGAGCCCGGGAGCCCGCGAACCCGTTGCGCTTCTCCAGGGACT
>CAZXAO010000233.1:0-2852 GCA_964638465.1 uncultured bacterium
ACCCTCACCACCATCGGCTTCGGAGAGGTCCACCCCCTGAGCCCCGCCGGCCGCATCTTTACCCTGTTCCTCATCTCCGTAGGCCTCGGCACCGCCGTGTATACTTTCACCCGCCTGGGACAACTGGTGTTTGAAGGCGAATTCCTGGACATCTTCGGACAACGCCGCATGACCCGCGAACTCCAACGCCTGAAAGACCACTACATCGTCTGCGGCTTCGGCCGGATCGGCCGGATCGTGGCCCAGGGCCTCGCCGAGGAGGGCGAACCCTTCTGCGTGGTGGAACAGAACCCCGACCTGGAGGACACCCTCCGCGACCTGGGTTATCGCTATGTCCTCGGGGACGCCACCGAGGAAGAAACCCTGAAACAGGCCGGCATAGAACGGGCCCGTGCCGTGCTGGCCCTGCTCCCCACGGACGCCGATAACCTCTACCTGACCATCACCGCCAAGGGCCTGAACCCCGGGGCCCGGGTGATCGCCCGGGCCCTGAGCGCCAAGGCCGAAATGAATCTGGTCAAGGGCGGCGCCGACCAGGTGGTCTCCCCGTACCGCATCGCCGGCATCCGGATCCTGCAGGCCGCCCTCCGCCCGACGGTGCTGGAATTCATGGAACTCGTCACCCACCGCGCCTACCTGCCCCTGCAGCTGGAAGAGATCCGGGTCACTCCGTCCTCTCCGGTGGTGAACCGGACCCTGGCCGAGGCTGAAGTCCGCCACCGCTATGGGGTCATTGTGATCGCCATCAAACGCACCAACGGCGAAATGATTTTCAATCCGGGTCCCCAGGAGGTCATCCGCGAGGGGGACATCCTGGTGGTGATGGGGCGAGAAGAAGATCTCCGCCGCTTCGCCACAGGGGATTAGGTCGGTTCAAGGGGCTCCAGCGGGTCGGGCCCCAGGAGGGCTTCCAGCGTCTGCGCGGCCTCCTCGTCGGGTTCAGACACCAGGAGGCCACCCCCCAGGAGTTCATCACCCCGGTAGGCCACCGCAAATTGGCCGGGTGCGGGATTCCAGACGGGTTCGTCAAACCGAAGACGGGCAAAGGGACCGGCGGGCTCCACCCGGGCGGGCACCGGGGCCGTGCGGTATCGCACCTGCAGGGCCACGGGTTCCCCCCAGGGCGGGGGATCCACGAGCCACCGGAACCGGTAGGCCCAGGCCTCCTGCCGGAACAGGGCCTCCCGGGGCCCCACGGTCACCCGGCGTCGGTGGGGATCCACCCGGAGCACATAGAGGCGGTGTCCCAGGGCCACGCCCAACCCCCGCCGCTGGCCCGGGGTAAAGGCGTAGTAGGCCGGGTGATGCCCCAGCACGCGCCCCCGGGAATCCACGATCTCCCCGGGTTTCTCACCCAGGTAGGGCTGGAGAAAGGCCCGGTAATCGTCGGGCACGAAACAGATGTCCTGGGACTCGTGGCCCACGGTCTCCTCCAGGCCCAGCCGATGGGCCAGCCGCCGGACCTCCGCCTTGGTCCGGTCGCCCAGGGGCAGGTGCAGGTGGGGCAATGTCCGTCGGGGAATCCAGGCGAGGAAGTAGGACTGGTCCTTCTGTCGGTCCCGGGCCCGGAGCAGCCGGCCCTCCCGGCTCCGGGCGTAGTGGCCCGTGGCCAGCGCCTGGGCCTGGTATCGGGAAAGGGCCTCCCCCAGGGCCCAGAACTTGATTACCCGGTTGCACAGCACACAGGGGTTGGGGGTCAACCCCAGCCGGTAGCCTTCCACGAAGAAGCGGATCACCCGTTGCCGGAAGGCCTTGCGGAGGTCCATCACCTCCAGGGGAATCCCCAGGCGTTCGGCCACCCGACGGGCGCGGTCCACGGCGTCGGCCTGGGGGCTGGACTCCCCGGGGTCCAGCAACCGGAAGGTGACGGCCACCACCGGATGCCCGGCCTCCAGGAGCAGGTGCGCCGCCACGCTGCTGTCCACACCGCCGGAGAGGGCCAGGACCACGCGGGCCACGGTCAGGGGGCCTCCAGGAGCAGGTCCAGGGTATGAAACACCAGGGGATCCGTCTCGCGGTCGCGGTGGACCGCGAAGAGGGTCGGGAGCGACTTACCTCCAAGGTGCTTTAGAGACAAGGCGACATAGTGCCGTACCGCCGGATCCGGATGGTCCAGGAGGGGCGTCAGCCGTGCCCGCCAGGCGCGGACCTCCGGAGCCGGAAGCGACGGGTCCACGGCCAGCACCCGCTCCACAGCCCGGGCCTCCCGGGCCTGCACCTCTCCCTGGTTCCAGCGGACCTCCAGGGAGTCCAGGGACACCGTGGGTTCCTGCTGGAGCCCCCGCAGGCCGATCTCCCGGAGCTGGAAATCCGGAGATCGGAGGAGCCTCAGGTAGACCGGGACCCATCGGGGCTGGTGCAGTCGTACCAGGGCCACGGCCGCCGCATACCGGACGAACACCGACGAGTCCTGCACAAAGGGCGCCACCCAGGCGGCGGCGGTGGTGTCCCCGATCCGTCCGAGGGCCGCCAGGACCCGGGCCCGCATCCGGGGCCGCAGGGGCTGGTCCAGGAGGTTCCGGAGTTGGGGAAGGGCCGAGGAATCCTTTACCTCGCCCACAAGCCAGAGGGCCACCCGGCGTACGGTGTCGTTCTCGCTCTGCAGGGCCTCGTGGAGGAAGGGCCGGGCGCGGTTACGATTCCGCTGGACCACCACCTTGAACACCCGGAGTTCCAGGGGATTCAGGGTCCGGATCTTCTCTTCAAACAGGAACTGCAGGGCGGCATCGCCGTAAGCGGCCAGTTTCCGGCGCGCCTCGGGCACCCGCTGCCGGTTCTCTCCGACGCCCCACTCCTTTGCCGTCTCGTACAGCTTCTCCAGCCGCCCCTTCAACGAATCCGGCAGGGGCTTT
>CAZXAO010000234.1:0-2847 GCA_964638465.1 uncultured bacterium
CTCTACCCCTGCCTCATCACGTCGGGCCTTTTGCGCGACGGTTCTCAGGGTTTTCAGGGCCTCCGTGGTGTCTCCCCGGGCCAACAGGATCCGGGCCCGGAGCACCTCCCGCTGCTGGACCGCACGATCCGCTGGTGGCAGGTCCAGGCCCTCCAGGATCTCCTCGGCCTCCTGGAGTTTGCCCTGTTCCAGATAGGCCTCGGCCAGCAGGAGCCTGGCCTGTTTTTGTTCGTCACTCTTGAGGTAGAGCGAGAGGTACTCCGTCAGGTACTGGCTGGCCTCAGCGTACCGACCCGCCCTGAAGGCCGCCTCGGCGGCCCGGTACAGGGCCTGTTTCCGCCAGGGACTCTCCCGATAGGCGTCCAGAAACCGCTGGTAGTACTTCAGAGCCTCGGTGTGGTTCCCCTCCCGGGCATAACTTTCCGCCAGCAGGAAAGATGCTTCCTCGGCCTGTTCCCCTCCCTGCTGGAGTGCGCGCTGCAGGTGTTCCCGGGCCAGGGCATAGTCCCCGTCCATCAGGGCCAGGCGTCCGAGTTCCAGGTCAATCTTGAACCGGGCAGCCTCCCGGGGGTAGTAGAGGGCCAGTTCCTCAAACTTGCGTCGGGCCTTTCCCCGTTCGTCCATCCGGGAAAAGGACACCGCCATGATGTACAGGGCCTCGGGTACATACTTGGAGCGGGGATGGTACTTCACGATCTTGGCTGCCTTCTCCACGGCCTTCTGGTAGTACTGGCGGGCCTGGGCCGTGAGTTGCTGGTTCTTCCGGAACTCCGCTTCGCCCATCCGGAAGTACCGCTCGGCGTTGTACACCAGGTTGAAGTAGACGCACCCGGAAACCCAGAAGGCGATCACCAGGGGAAGCCATCGGAGCCCACGCATCACGCCGCATAGCATACAGGCGTCCCCGACGGAAGGGAAGGCTCTCCCGTCCCTGACTCCGCACCGGCCGATCGGTCAATACCCTGGAGGCAGTGAGGGACAACAACGCTCTCCCGTTCCCGGGCATCAGCACCAACCGATCCGGCCAATCTCCAGGTCTGGCCAGGCCCCCCACCGAAGGGCGGTGTTTTCCCTCTGTCCTCTCAGCCCGACCTCCTATCCCCTTGTAGGAACGGCTTCAGACGCGGCCCTCCGCCCCGGAAAAGCAAAGCGGTGCGAGCGTGCCGCACTCCAAAAAACTATGGAGTGCGGCGACCTGTCGCCGCTTTGTTCGGAAGAAAGCGGTGCCAGGGCACCGCACTCCACAGAGGGAAAATCCTGCCACAACCGGGATGCCTGCAGGATCCTGTCCCTGGTTGCGAAGGGCCGGAGGATCGGACACAGGGGCGGAGTACCTGTGGACACCGGACCCCGGAGATCGCATCCACAGACTCTGGCTTCTGGATTTACTTGACAAATCAGGTCGGAGAGGGTACTCTTTGGAAAACTGGAGGTGGCCCATGAACCGGAAACTCTGCTTAGGCATCCTATGGATCGCAGCTCTGGGAGGCCTGCACGCCTTTTCGTCGGGACCTCCCAATGGATACGCCGGCGATCCGCCGGGGATGAACAACTGCACGGCCTGTCACAGCAGTTTCCCTGTGAACTCCGGCGATGGTACCCTCAGTCTTGTAGGACTCCCGGACACCTACCAGCCTGAGAGCACCTATACCCTGCAGGTGGTGTTGGAAGACCCCGGCCAGAGCCGCTGGGGCTTTGAGCTGACGGTCATTGACGAGGCCGGCAACCAGGCGGGCACCCTGGAGGCGGTGGACAATACGGTGCAGATCTCCGAGGGCGCTGGCAATCAACGGGACTATGCGAAACAAACCCTCACCGGCACCTTCACGGGTCAATCCTCGGCCACCTGGACCTTCCGATGGACGGCTCCGCCTGCAGGTACCGGACCCGTGACCTTCTATGTGGCAGGCAACGCGGCCAATGGGAACTTCTCAACCTCCGGCGACTACATCTATACCCTGAGCACCACGGTGGTCGCTGTGGCCGAGGAAGACTCCCTTTCCTCCGAGCCCCAGGGACGACTCCAGCCCCGGGTGTTTCCCAATCCCCTGGATTCACCCCGGGTGCTTCGGATCCGGGGTGTGACCTCACCCCACCCTCCCCAGGCCCTGGTCCTGGACACTGCAGGCCGCCTGGTCTCCCTGCTGCCCCTTCGGCCCCTTTCCACCGGGGAATTGCAGGGACTCTGGACCGGGCGAGACCTGGAGAACCGGCCTCTGAAGGCGGGCACCTATTGGCTTCACCTTCCCGGTCCCCACACCTCTACCGTGCTGCCCGTTCTCTGGCTTCCTTAAACCCGGTCCTGTTGCGCAGGTTTCCCCTGAGGGACGCCCCGGCTTTCCGGGGCGTCCCTGTCCACTCGCGGACACCCGGACGGACGAGGCCGCGGCCCCTTCCACACGCCGAAGGGCGTAAAATAACGCCGTGAACACCATCGTGCTGGGGCTCCAGTGGGGCGACGAGGGCAAGGGCAAACTCGTGGCCCTGCTGGCAGAAGAACACGAGATCATCGTTCGGTTCCAGGGTGGGGCCAATGCAGGCCACACCGTCTATGTAGACGGCGAGAAACTCGTCTTCCATCTGGTTCCCTCGGGTCTGCAACACCCGGAAAAGGTTGGCATCCTGGGTCCAGGTGTGGTGGTGGACTTGGAGGTGCTGGAGGAAGAGGCGGCCGCCCTGGAGCAGCGGGGTCGTTCCCTGGAGGGCCGCCTGTGGATTGACGCCCGGGCACACCTGGTGATGCCCTACCACCGCGCCGAGGACGGCTGGGAGGAGGAACTCCGGGGCGGGATCGGCAGCACCCGCCGGGGCATCGGTCCCACCTATCGGGACCTCTACGCCCGCTAC
>CAZXAO010000235.1:0-2798 GCA_964638465.1 uncultured bacterium
AGGGCCCGGGCCTCCACACTTCCCCGTCGGGAGGTGATCCGGACCCGGTCGCCGGTGCGGATCTTTAAGCGCCGGGCATCCTCCGGGCTGATCTCCACGAAGGCCTCGGGCACTTCCCGTTCCAGGTAGTGGATCCGACGGGTCATGGTGCGGGTGTGCCAGTGCACGCCCACCCGTCCGGTGGTCAGGTAGAAGGGATAGGTCTCGTCGGGCAGTTCCGGAGGGTCCACATGCTCCACGGCGTGGAATTTGCCTTTGCCGTTGGGCGTATTGAAATGGCCGTCCTTGTGCAGGTAGGGCGTACCCGGATGATCCGGGTGGGGGCAGGGCCAGGCGATCCCCTGCTGTTCAATCCGATCGTAGGAAATGCCCCGGTAGATGGGCATGAGGGAAGCCATCTCGTCAAAGATCTGGCTTTCGGTTTCAAAGCCAAAATCGTGCCCCATGCGGCGGGCCACCTCCTGAAGAATCCACCAGTCATCCCGGGCTTCGCCTGGCGGGTCCACCGCCCGACGCACCCGCTGGACCCGACGGTCTGTGTTCGTGTAGGTGCCGTTCTTTTCCGGCCAGGCCGTGGCCGGCAGGATCACATGGGCAAAGGCCGTGGTTTCCGTGGGAAAGATGTCGTGCACCACCAGGAAATCCAGGCGGCGGAAGGCCTCCTCAATGTGGTGGACATCCGGGTGGCTGCGCACTGGATTCTCGCCCATCACATAGATGGCCCGAATCTTGCCCTCCAGGATGGCGTCGGAGACCTGGGTGGAGGCCAGGCCGGGCCAGGCCGGGGGCTCCACGCCCCACACCGCCTGAAACCGGGCCCGAACCTCGGGATCCTTCGGGTCCTGGTAGCCCGGTAACTTGCGGGGGACCACCGCCAGGTCGCTGGCCCCCTGGACATTGTTTTGACCCCGCAGGGGGTTGACGCCGGTGCCCGGCCGACCGATGTGCCCCGTGACCATGGCGAGGTTCGCCAGGGCGAAGACATTGTGGGTACCGGTCACATGCTGGGTAATGCCCATGGCGTAAAAGATCATGGCCTTCTCTGCGGTGGCGTACCATCGGGCTGCCTGGATCAACTGCTCCTTCGGGATCCCGGTGATGCGTTCCACCCGCTCGGGCGTGTACTTCCGGGCCACCGCCCACATCTCGTCAAATCCCTCGGTGTGGGCCTCAATGAACCGGCGGTCGTGGAGCCCCTCGGACACAATGACATGAATCATGCCGTTGATCCACGCGATATCGGTACCGGGGCGGTGGGCCAGGTACAGATGGGCCAGGCGGGCCATGGGGACCTTGCGGGGATCCACCACGATCAACCGGGCGCCCTTCCGCAGAGCACGCACCATGTGGGAGGCGATCACCGGATGCTGTTCCGAGGTGTTGGACCCGGTGATGAGGATCAGGTCCGTGTCTTCAATCTCGTCAATGGCGTTGGTCATGGCTCCCGAGCCGAAGGCGCGGGCCAGGCCGGCCACGGTGGAGGCGTGACACAACCGGGCGCAGTGGTCCACATGGTCCGTGCCGATCACCGCCCGTGCAAAGCGAACGAGCACATAGTTGTCCTCGTTGGTGCACTTGGCCGAACCGAATACCGCGATGGCCTCGGGGCCGTAGGTTTCGCGGATCTCCGTGAGCCGGGCGGCCACCAGATCCAGGGCCTCGTCCCAGGTGGCCCGTCGGAACCCGGAGGCCGTACGGATCTGGGGGTATTTCAGCCGGTCGGGGTGCTGGGCGAACTCAAAGCTTCGCCAGCCCTTCAAGCAGAGTCGTCCCCGGGAGATGGGATGGCTTCGGGAGGGGATCATACCCACGATGCGGCCCTCACGGACGCGCAGGTAGAACATGCAGCCGGTGCCGCACCAGACGCAGGTGGTGTACACACGGGTTTCCTGGAGGGCCATTCGGGGCTATTTTAGACGCTGGCCTCGCCGGGTGCAAGGGAATTCAGGGCTGAAGGGTGTCCACCAGGAAGGGGGCCGGGTCCACCGGCCGACCGTTTTTCCGGATCGCATAGTGCAGATGGGGGCCGGTGGAGATGCCGGTGTTGCCCGAAAAGCCGATGAGGTCGCCCCGCTGGACCCGCCAGCCGGGAATCACCAGAAGGCGAGACAGGTGCCCGTACAGGGTCTCGTAGCCCCCGGGATGACGGATCACCACGAGTTTGCCGTACAGGGAGTCGGGGCCCGCAAAGGCGACGATCCCTGAGGCCGTTGCCCGCACGGGGGTGCCCTCGGGACACGCGATGTCCATCCCGGGATGCAGGTCCGAGAACCGGCGGGTCACGAGGCCCCGCAGGGGCCAGCCCCGGGGAGGCGCCTGGGTTTCGTTCAACCGCCGGGCCATGTACTGGAGCACGGCGAAGTCTGTGGTGTCTGTGAGCACGCCCATGAGATACAGGATTCGCCGCCTTAGGTGTTCCACCCGCTGAAGTTCGGTTTTGAGGGCCAGGGTCTTCTCCAGTTCCTGGCGAAGTTCCCGGTTCTCCTGTCTCAGGGTGCGGGTGGTTCGCCAGTGCCACAGCCCCCAGCCGCCCAGGGCCAGGCCGGTCAGACTCAGGGCCAGCACAGTCAGGAGCCCGGTCAGGGTCCATCGCCACGCCCGGCGACTCAGTTCCCACTGGCGGATCCGGCCGTAGGGCAGGTCCATGATGACCACCCGCTTTCGTGTGGACTCGGCCCGGAGAGCGGCCGGGGTGGCCTTGGCAGAGCCCGGGGGTTCTGCAGGTGAAGGGGGTGTGTGGGCAGGTTCTGGAGCCGGCCGCCGGGCTCTGGGGTTCCGCCGGGTCCGCTTTTTCCGGG
>CAZXAO010000236.1:0-2791 GCA_964638465.1 uncultured bacterium
TCCTGGCCACGGGTGTGCCCGGCCCCTTCGTGTCCGCGGGCCTCAACCTCTTTTCTCTGGGGCCAGATACCCTGCCTTCCCGGATGGCCGATTCCCTGATGCCCACCTTCCGGCCGGTGGCCTTCCTGCTTCAGGACGGCGACGATGGCGTGTTTGGTCCCGGCGACACCCTGTTCTTCTACAACCCGGGCACCGAACTCTACCGACTGGACGGTCTGGACTGGTCCTTTTACCGAAACCCCTATTCGGACACCGTGGTCTTCTGGCTGGCCCTGGGGTCCCAGGAACCCTCATCCCAGGTGGAGGAGGAGCCGGTCACGGACTTTGGAGACCTCCTCTACACCGGCCCGTACCAGGCCTTTTACCGCCACGAGGAAGAACTCATCAACATCGCCAAGAAGGGCCTCTGGTGGCAGGGAGAAGCCCTGCTCCGAAACCAGGGCGTTTCGGCTACGAACCTGGAGATCCCTGTGGACCTGTCCCCTGCACCTCTGGTGGATACCGTCGCCCGAATTCGGTGCCAGGTGGTGGGGGCCGAGGACGCCCCCCGGCTCATGGAGCTCTGGCTGAACGACAGCCTGGTCCAGGGACAGGAGTTCTCCGGCATCCGGTCTCAGCTGCTGGAGGCCGATGCGCCGGTCGCCTCCCACAATACCCTTCGGGTGGTGCTCCGGGCATCAGGCAACGCAGGGGAGGCCGACCTTGCCTACCTGGACTACTTGGAGATCCGGTATGCGACCCGCCGGGCAACGGCGGACCACCCCGTGTTCCTGGGGGTCCAGGAAACCGGAGAGCCTCTGGACCTGGTGTTTCCGGTGCCCTCCGCCCGATGGGTGCTGGAATGGACGGATGACGAACTCCAGCCCCGGTTCTTCCGGCCCGTCGCCCTGGGGGATACCGCGGTCGGGATTCGCACTTCACGCCGCCCGGCCGCCTATGTGGCCGTGACCACGACCCGCCGCCCACCGGCGATGGAATGGCGGTCCACCTTCGCTCTCCGGGAGTGGACCCAGGGGGCCGACCTCCTGGTCGTGGCACCCCGGGACTTCCTCTCCACCCTGGAGCCTCTGATCCAGTGGAAACGCCAGAACCTCTATCTCTTTGACGAAGCCACGGGCACCTGGCAACGCACCGGTGGGCGGATCCGTACGGTGGCCGTGGAGGATGTGTTCCAGGAATTCGGGTTCGGACAGCGGGACCCTGTGGCTCTGCACTACTTCGTGAAGTACGCCTACCTCTATGCCCCGCCACCGGCCCCCACCTATCTGCTGCTCGTGGGCGACGGCACCTACGACTACCGCGACCTCCTGGGCACCGGAGGCAACCTGATTCCGCCCTACGAGCCCTTCCGCACGCTGCAACTGAACGAGGCCTCGCCCATGGGCGCCTGGGACGGCTACTTCGCCGAGTTCACCGGAGACCGCTTTTCCGAGCTCCTGGTGGGCCGTCTTCCCGTGCGGACACGGCAGGAACTGAGTGCTGTGATCCAGAAGATCCTGGCCTACGAACGCGGAGAGGCCAACGGTCCCTGGCGGAACCGGGTGGTGCTGGTGGCCGACGACGACTACTGGGGCGACATCTGCCGGGGCGAACTGATGCACACCCGGGACAGCGACGAGATCCTCCGCGAGAAGGTTCCCCGGAGCATGGAAACCCGTACCCTCTACCTGATTGAGTACCCCCACGAGGTCCGTTCCGTGGTGGGCCGGGAACGGTTCCTGCAGGAGCTGAATCAGGGCTCCCTGATCTTCAATGTCTTCGGCCACGGGAACCCCATCATCGTGTTCCACGAGGGGGTGTTCTCCGTCGAATCCTACGGCCGCGTGGACGCCGGCCAGAAGAACCCCCTGGTGATCATCGCTTCGTGTAAAACCGGGGCCTTTGATCGCACGGAGCCCGCCCATGTGGTGGGCGAATACCTGGCGGTGGCCGCCGCGGGGATTGCCACCATCTCGGCCACCACGGTCTCCTACGCCAGCTCCAATGCAGCCTATGCCCAGGCCCTGATCGGCCTGGCCCTGGACGGCCAGCCCCATCCCCTGGGGGAACTGGAGGAGTTTGGCAAGAACAACCGTTACTATGTGCTGCTGGGCGATCCCTCGTTGCCGCTTCAACGGCCTGCCGACGCGATCTCCCTGAGCCTGGATCCCCCGGTGGATACCCTGCGGGCCTACGAGGTGTACACCGTCCAGCTGCAGGGCAGTGATCTGCGCAACGCCCTCACCCTCGCTTACCGGGCCGACGAGGGGCGAACCTATGTGTCCTGTGCAGGCGGCGTTCTCTCGTACCTGCACCCTGGTGACCTGTACTTCCGCGGTTGGTCCGCGGGCTCCCCACCCTCCACGGTGGTGATGCCCCCCTATGTGGCCGATACGAGTTTTCCCGCCCGGATCCTGGCCTATAGCCTGGACCCCACGGAGACCTCGGTGTCGGGCCGCACCGGGTTGAAGGACAGCCTGACTCTGGTGCCCGCCCCCCTGCCCGAGAACGATACCACGGGCCCGGAGATCCGCCTGCTCTGGGGAGGCCAGGAGCTCCGGGACTCCACGGTGGTTCCTCCCCACTTCCTGCTCACGGTGGAAGTAGAGGACGACCACGGCGTGTACCTCTCCAGCGATACCCTGTTCACCGGCGAACTGGGGCTCATGCTGGTGGTGGACGGGCAAACGGACCGGGCGATGGACCTATCCCCCCTGTTTTCCTACCTGGAGGGCTCGGCCACCCGCGGGCGGGCCCTGGTTCCCCTGGATTTTGACGAAACCGGCGACCACACCCTGCGGGTGGTGGCGTA
>CAZXAO010000237.1:0-2774 GCA_964638465.1 uncultured bacterium
AAAGCGGTGCCAGGGCACCGCACTCCAAAGATGGGGACCCCTCATAAGAGGGATTGCTGTTGCTAAAACCTTACAATTTCCCCAAATCCCGGGCCCCCACCCGCGCCGGTCCCCGGCGTTTCTCTACGCCTGTGGTTCCTCGGAGGTCTCCAGGGAGCGGAGCCGTTCCTCCACCCACCGGAGTTGTTCCCGCAGGTGGCGGGCCAGGTCTTCCAGGGCCTGGCGTTCCTCCTCCGGTGTGGGGGGAGATCCGCCCCAACGCCAGCCGCCCCGGCGGGATCCCCAGCCCCAAGCCCGTCCTGCAGGCTCCCCGGTCCAGGGACAATACCCCAGGCGGGCGCCCCACCCCCATCCGCCTCTGCGTCCAAAGCCCTTACCCCACATGGCTCACCTCCATGGTTAACCTCCAAATCATATGAAGATTTTGGGGGATTTGCAACGATCAGGCCTACGGCACCGGGATCTCCTGGTCGCGGGCTTCCAGGGGCCGGATTCTCCGGATCCGTTGCAGGTGAAAGGAGCGGAAGTCCTCCCGGAGATGGCAATAGGCGTCCAGCCGGTCCCCCCGCAGGGCCAGGGGTTCCACCACCCGCTCGGTGCGGCCGGACACATAGGATTCGTACACGATGTGCAAGAACCGGTATCGCCGGATCACCGCCAGCATCTCGCGGCCCCGGCGGGTGTAGCCGGCGTCAATCAGGTTCCGATCCATCAGGTCCTGGAGGGTCCGGAATCCCTGTTTCAGGAACCACTCCAGAGCTTTGATCCACACCTTCATGGTCATACGGGCGTCGGGCAGCGCCCGGTGACCCTCCTCCACGGACACCCCCATCATCCGGGCCAGTTCTGTAAGACCCCGGCGTTTGTGGGACCGAAACAGATAACGGCCCAGGAAAAAGGTGTCCAGGGTATAGTTCAGGCGGGGAGGCAGGCCGGCCCGTCGCAGTTCCCGATTTAGAAAGGAGAGGTCCAGGTTTGTGATGCTATGGCCCACGAGCACGGTCCCCCGGGTCATCTCGGCCACCCGGGGGGCGATCTCCTGGAACCGGGGAGCGTGCTGAACCATCTCCGGGGTGATGCCGTGTACCCGGGTGGAGGCCTCTGGAATGGGCACTCCAGGGTTCAGGAGGGTGGCAAAGATCTCCTGTTTCTGGCCCGGGCGGTACCGGATCAGGGCGATCTCCAGGATGCCATCCCGGTGGAAGGTGGTGCCGGTGGTTTCCAGGTCCAGGGCCACATAGGTGATCTGGTCTAAGGGCGTCTCCGGAGGAAGGTAATCCCTGAGCCATTCACCGGAGTTTTCGGAAAAAGGCATGGAGCAATCCTTTCGCTTCATCGCCCCCGGGGCCCCGGCGCACCAGCAGGGGCCGGCCGGTCCACGAGAGTTCGTTGACCCGATGACGGCTCACCAGGAAGCCCATCTGGGGGTCCTCGGTGGCGAACACCACCTCTCGCAGGCGGCTCAGGAGGATGGCACCCGTGCACATCATGCAGGGCTCCAGGGTCACATAGAGCGTACACGCCCCCAGGCGCCAGGACCGAAGAAACCGGGCGGCAGCGGTGAGGGCCAGGATCTCCGCGTGGGCCGTGGGATCCTGGAGGCGTTCCACCTGGTTGTGACCGCGCCCCACGATGCGGCCGTGGCACACCACCACGGCCCCTACGGGTACCTCACCTTCCTCCTGGGCACGACGGGCTTCCTGAAGGGCCACCCCCATGAAGTAGTGGTCCAGGTCCATCGGATAAAAAAGAAGAGCGCGCCCGGGAAGACTCGAACCCCCAACCTTCTGGTCCGTAGCCAGACGCTCTATCCAATTGAGCTACGGGCGCGTGGGAGGGTCTTATGTATACGGCCCGGGGGGTCCGATCGTCAAGGGGTGATCCGCCGCGGCCCTTGACGGCCCCGCAAAATACCCCTATACATGGGTCTGAAACAGGTTTTTTTTGGCCACACCCCTAACCAACAAGGAGGTGTTGTATGTGGCGTAAGGTATGGGTCGTGCTGGTCACGGCCGGCGTCGTGTGGGCGGCCAAGCCCGTGGAGAAAGGGCAGATCCTGCCCCACCGGATGCTCCTCACCCAGCCCAAGGTGCACAACACGGTCACCTTCACCCGCCATCGTCCCACCCAGTCCGCGCCCGTGGTGTACTCCCGGGACACCCTGGCCTTCTGGGATTTTGAAGACGGGGCCCAGGGCTGGTACGCCGTAGACGCAAATGGCGATGGTGTCACCTGGACCGTAGGCACCACCGGGGATATCCACAGCTATACCCCTCCCAACTACGGAACCCAGTACGCCTACTACTCGGACGACGACGCCGGAAGCGGCGTGGGTGGCGAGGACTACTGGTTCAGCAGCGATACGCTGTATACCGACACGATTTCCAGTCTGAATTGGTCCTTCGGCTATGGATTTGAGACCTACGATGCAACAGACACCCTCTTCGCCATGGTGAACTTCAAGCAGGCCAGCGGTTGGACCGGGTGGTACATCGTGTGGATGAAGTACGGCAGCAACGAGAACGGCAACGCCTCCCTGGACCTTGCCTCCTATCTGCCGGCGGAGAGCACCGTGATCGCCTTCGGCTATTGGGACCGGAACCCCGGAGGCTGGAACTTGGCTGTGGGCGTGGACAATGTGTCCCTCACCACCACCCCACCCCAGATCTGGGACGAGGAAGTTTCTGGTGTGAGCCACACCCCCACCATCAAGAGCAGCACTGCCTGGGTGGACACCGTGTTCCTCAAGAACGACGGCAACCAGGACAACACCT
>CAZXAO010000238.1:0-2759 GCA_964638465.1 uncultured bacterium
CCGTGGTG
Organism: uncultured bacterium; assembly: GCA_964638465.1. GTDB lineage: Bacteria > Hydrothermota > Hydrothermia > WGAB01 > WGAB01 > WGAB01. The sequence goes on from CAZXAO010000238.1 coordinate 9, forward strand.
CCCGGGACCTTTCCGATCCGCCGGCTCGCCCTGCCCGAAGAACCCCCGGAGGTCTCCTTCGTCACCTACGGGGGGGTGTTGCAGGAGGTACTGAACGCTGCCGAAGCCCTGCTCTACGAGGAAGAACGCATCGCCGAGATCCTGGTCCTGACAGACCTCGCCCACTTTGACGCCCCCGGCCTGACCCGGGCGCTGCGGGGCCAGGTGGCCGTGGTGGTGGAAGAGGGGTGGGTCCAGTTTGGCTGGGCCCGGGATGTGGCCTACCGGATCCAGCACCTGGGCGGTCCCCGGAGCCTCGCCCTCGGCGCCCGCGACCACTACATCCCGGCCTCGGAACCCCTGGAGACCCATGTCCTGCCCACGGGGCCACGGATCGCCCAAGAAACCCTGGCCTTCCTGGAGGCAGAGCGGCCATGAACCTGGAACGCCTCGCCCGATTCTACGAGCGGATGTACCTGATCCGGACCTTTGAACGGACCGTGGAGGCCTACTTCGCCCGGGGTCAGATGCGGGGAACCACCCACGGCAGCATCGGCCAGGAGGCCATTGCCGTGGCGGTGCTGAGCCATGTCCACCCCGAAGAGGACTTCATCACGGGAACCCACCGCAGCCACGGCCACTTTCTGGCCCTCACGGGTCAGGTGTTTGAACTGGCCTCGGAACTCATGGGTAAGAAGACCGGCGTGATCCACGGCCGGGGCGGCAGCCAGCACCTGGCCTGGGGCAACTTCCTGACCAACGGTATCACCGGCGGCATGCTCCCTTCGGCCGTGGGCGTGGCCCTGGCCAAAAAACTCCAGGGGGAGCCCGGCATCGTGCTCAGTTTCCTGGGCGACGGGGCCATGAACGAGGGACACACCCTGGAGGCCCTGAACCTGGCCGCCGTGCTCCAGACCCCCAACCTCTTCGTTCTGGAAAACAACCACTACGCCATGAGTACCGTCACCCAACGGGTCACGGGCGGCACCTTTGAGGACCGGGTTCGGGGCTTTGGCCTGCCCTACCTCCGTCACCGTGCCCTGGATGTCCTGGAGATCTACCGGTGGTTCGGGGAGGTGTACCAGCGGGTGCGCCACGACCGTACACCGGTGTTCGTGGAATTTGAAACCTACCGCTTCTGCGGCCACTCCAAAAGTGATAAACGGGAGTATGTGGTGCCCGAACTGGAGGCCTACTGGCAGGAAAACGATCCCCTGCGCCGGGCCCGTCAACACCTGCCCGAGGAGCTGGCCCGGGAGATTGAACAACGGGTAGAACGCCAGGTGGCAGAGGCCTTCCGTCGGGCTGAGGCCGCTCCCCTGCCCGACCCCGAAGAGGAACTGAAACCCTGGCACAGGAGGACCCCATGACCGAACTTCGTTTGCCCCGGATGGATGTCAACGAAACCGAGGCCACGGTGAAACGCCTGTTCGTGAAGACCGGCGACCGCGTCCGCCGGGACCAGCCCCTGATGGAACTGGAGACCACCAAGGCGGTGGAAACCCTGATGAGCCCCGCCGAGGGCTATGTCCAGGTGCTCGTGGAAGAGGGGCAGGCCTACCCCTACGACACGGTGGTGGCCCGCCTCTTTGACCGCGCCGAGGACCTCCAACAGGCCCTCCAGGCGCAAACACCGGCTCCGGCCGACGAGGCCACCCCGGTCCGGGCCACCAAAAAGGCCCGGGAACTGGCCCAAACCCTGGGCGTGGACCTCCGGGAGATCCAGAAGGAGGGCGTGATCCTGGAACGGGATGTACGGGCTTACTACGAAAAGCGAAGGGGCCAGCCCCGCGAGGTGGTTCGCCCCACCCCCCGGTTCCGCTACGACCTGGAACGCGTGATCGTGATCGGGGCCGGCCGGGGCGCCGAGGTGGTGGTGGACCTCCTGGCCGACGATCCCGACAAGGTGATCGTGGGCCTGGTGGACGACCGGGTCCGGGAGTTCCCCCTGCTGAACCTGCCCGTGGTGTTCCACAGCGTGGCCGAGTTTCCCGAGAAGTTTGACCGCCACGCCTACGACACCGTGATCATCTCCATCGGGGCCAACCTCAAAACGATGCGGATCCGCCACGAGATCTTTCAGCGATACAAGGAGCAGGGGATCCGGTTCACGAACGCCATCGCCCGGTCGGCCGAACTCCGCCGGGGCGCCCGGCTGGGCGAGGGCAACATCATCGGTAGCCAGGTGTACATCGGGGCCTCCACCCACATTGGCAACAACAACCTCATCTCTTACGGGGCCAAGGTGGGACACCACAATGTGGTGGGCGACAGTAACCTGATCGCCCCGGGGGTGATCACCTCCGGAAGCGTCAAGATCGGAAGCCTCTGCATCCTGAGCGCCGGGGTCCATGTCATCAACCGGGTGGAGATCGGGGACGGGGTGGTGCTTCCCCTGGGCTACAATGTCACCCGGGACCTGCCCGCAGGCACCGTGATCAAGATGGAGGGCGACCGCCCGGGCCCATGAACGCCGAAAACCCCCCTCTGAGGTTTGAATCCCCGGACCACTACCGGGAACACTTCTTCCGCCTCCTGGAACTGGAGCGCCAGGAGGAGATGGAGCAGATGGAGCAGGAGATGCGCACCCTCTCCGGCCCGGAACGGGAACGGGTGGGGCGGGCCCTCCTGGGGCTCCATCCCACGGACCGGGGCCCATGGCTCGGCGGCCGACGGCTCTACACCCTCTGGCGGGCTGACGAACTGGAAACCGAAATCGGCCCCGGCGACATGGTGCTGGTGTCCTTCCGCCATCCTCTCCAGGACGGCATT
>CAZXAO010000239.1:0-1996 GCA_964638465.1 uncultured bacterium
CTCGCCGTGCTGGTAGGGATTCATGGTGCCGGGGTCCACATTGAGGTAGGGGTCAAACTTCAGGGGGACCACGGTGAGCCCTCGGCGCTGGAGTAGAAGGCCCAGGGAGGCGGTAAGGATGCCCTTGCCCAGCGAGGAAACCACACCTCCGGTGACGAAGAGATAGCGAGCCGGCATGCGGCGATTATCGGGCCGATCCCCCACCACTGCAAGAAGTCCTTTCCCCGTGGCTTCGCTTTACCAAAGACGGAGCAACCAGGAGGACCACCCCGGGCCTGGAGCGGAAACGCCCTTCTGCTGGAGTCCAGGAACTGGCGTCTACGGCAGAACCACGAGGCGTAGGGTGGGACCGGTGGCAGCCGGACGGGCGAAGTAGAGGCCAGGGGGCAGCGTCCGGGGCCACGGCACACCCTGGCCCGTGCTGTGGACCCGGAGGAGCCGCCGGCCCGAAGGGCTGTACAGGGTCCAGCGGCCCACCGGGAGGGGCATCCTCTGGTCCAGCCGAAGCCAGATGGTGTGGGGAAACTGTGGGTCCTGGCCGGGCCAGGGACGGGCTTCGGCCACGGTCACGGTCACGGTAAACCGTTGCCAGGTCTGGCCGCCGTCGTCGGTGAGCAGGAGCACGCTGGAATCCCCCACCGCAGCGCCGTGGAGGGCGTCCTGGAAGTCCAAGTCAAAGAGGGTTACCTGGGTGGGCGTGGGTTGGAGGTGCCAGGTCTGGCCGCCGTCGGTGGTGTGGAGAATCGTGCCGAACTTGCCCACAGCCCAGCCCTCGGTGTCGCTGACGAACTGCACCGCCCGAAGGGTGTGGCCGTAGGCCGGGGTCTGGTCCTGCCAGGTCTGGCCGCCGTCGGTGGTGTGGAGCAGAATGGGCTCGTAGGGGTCGGTGTCGGTGCCGCCCACCACCCAGCCGGTCTGGCTGTCCACGAACCAGGTATCCAGGTAGTCGTAAGTGCTGTCGTCCCGAAGGAGTTCCCAGGTCTGGCCGCCGTCCGTGGTGTGGAAGATCATGCCCTGGCCGCCTTCCACGCCAAAGGGGATGCCTCCCACCATGTAGCACTCCTCGGCGCTCAGAGGGGCCACGCCGTAAAAGTCGGTCATCCGGCCTTCCAGCACCAGGTACCATTGCCAGGACTGGCCGCCATCTGTGGTGCGGAACCAGATCTTATCACCGGCCGCTGCCCAGCCCACCTGGCTGTCCAACATGCGGATGCGGGTGATGTACTTGCTCCCCCCGTAGTTCTGCATGGTCCAGGAGTTGCCCTGGTCCTCGGTGTAGAAGATGAAACTCACATCGCCGACGAGCCATCCGGTGCTGCCGTTGACGAAGTCCAGGTCCCACATGGGCTTGACCTGTCCGCCGGGCAGGGCGTTTCGGTAGTACCAGGTGGTGCCCCGATCCGGGGAGAAGAAGGCGTTCACCAGGCTATCGTGGAGCACGGCGATCCACAGGGTATCGCCGTGGTAGGAGACCCCGTGGAGAATGGAACCCCGGGCCGTAGAGGCCAGAAGGGCCAGTGCCACAGACCAGAACACGCGTTTCATTCTCAACCTCCTGGGTTTTTCAGCAAAACGCCGCAGCCTGTGCAGCCGGCTATGGATTTCCGGGTTTTAGGATTTTATAGGTGGCGTTGACTTCGGGCGTGTACAGACCCCAGTCCACCAGGACCGGAGGAATCCGGAAGTGGAGCAGGTACACGCCGGGAGGAAGACCCTCCAGGGGTACCGTCCACCGGTAAACACCGGGGTCCAGGCTCAGGGACCGGTGCCAGAGGCGACGGCCCTGGAGATCCAGGAGCATCAGGGATCCCTGCTGGCCGTACGCGTCCGTCTGGGTCCAGAGGACTTCCACCCACTGCCGGGCCACGGTGGGCCGGACCCGGGGTTTGGAGAGCCGTGGAGGGACGGTGACCGTCAGAAGGGTCGGGCCCGTGCCCACGGTGAAGGGCACCGTATCCGGCGGAAATCCCGCGTACGGCACGATCTCCAGGTTGTA
>CAZXAO010000239.1:2006-2734 GCA_964638465.1 uncultured bacterium
GATAGAGGAAGCCGGTGCCCTCCCGGGGGGTGTGGGGGGAGAAGGGGACGGAATCCAGTTCCAGGATTCGGAGCCGAAAGGGATCCCGGGGTTTGCCGGTTCCCTGTTCCACCACCTGGAGCCACAGGGCCGGGCCGTGGAGCACCCGGTCCAGAAGCCAGAAGAGTCCCCGGAGCTGGTGACCCACGATGGTGTCCACCTCCCAGCCCGGCACCTGGGTCCGGTAGGAGCACACTTCAATGTCGTAGGCGAAGGTGCCCAGGGTCGCGTACTGCCAGTTGCGGGCCTTGCCCGGGTCCTCGCCGCCGTACAGGGCCTGATAGGTGCCCGTGCCCGCGTCGTTGGGGATGTGCCGGGCCAGCTGGATGGCCAGATCGTAGAACAAAGGGAACTCCGGGGCCGTGTGGTAGGGCGTGTACACAATTTCCCCCTGGCTCAGGGCAGGGGAGTGGTAATGGAGGGCCAGGATGTGCTTCATCCGGAGGCACAGGTCCCGAACCCCTCGGGCTTCGGGTTCGGAAAAGGGCGCGGGCCCCCGGTAGTAGGAGGCACAGGGGTCCGGGTTGGCCTGGGTCCATCGGTACTCAAAGTTCCGGTTCAGGTCCACACCATCACACCGGTTCTCCAGGTCCAGTTCGCCGTCGTTGTCGTTGTCGCGCAGGTTCTTTCGCCAGGAGGTGTCCTGCAGGCTCATGACGATGTCGTGGCCGTCCACATTCCATAAGGGG
>CAZXAO010000240.1:0-2700 GCA_964638465.1 uncultured bacterium
GCAGTTTCCTGCGGGGCATCGCCAGTATGTTCCTGTGGACCATGCTGTGGACCTTGATCTTCGGGTTCCTGTACGGCGAGTTCTTCGGTGAGGTGGGCGAGGCCCTTGGTCTGCACCCCATCCTGGTCCACCGAACCCATGAGGTGCGGCCCGTGCTGGTGGCGGCGGTAGGGTTTGGGGTGATCCAGGTGCTGCTGGGGCTGCTCCTCGGGGTGATCAACCAGTGGCGGCTGGGGCACCGGCACCATGCCTGGTACGAGTTTGCCCGTCTGGTGGGTCTGACGGGTATCGTGCTCTTCTTCGTGGGGCCCATCCTGTTCCTGATCGGGGGCTGGCAGGGCTGGCCCCGGGAACTGGTCTACCTGGGGATTGCCCTGCTGGCGATCGCGGTTCCGGCGGTGGTGAAACTCCACAATTTCGTGGCCCCGCTGGAGTTGCTGTCGGCCGTGGGCAACATGTTCTCCTACGCCCGACTCATGGCCATCGGGCTGGCCTCGGCCATCCTGGCTATGATCGCCAACATGTTCGGCCACCTGATCGGGATCTTCATCTTCGGGCTTCTGGTGGCCCTCCTGTTTCACGCCTTGAATACCGTACTGGGCATCTTTGACCCGACGGTCCAGGGGCTTCGTCTTCAGTTCGTGGAGTTCTTTTCCAAGTTTTACCTGACCGGCGGAAGAAAGTACACACCCTTCAAAAGAGGAGGTCAATAAATGATGCGGAAACTGTGGACCGTGCTTGCCGGCCTCACGGGACTGCTCTCCCTCGTTTCCATCGCCTTTGCGGAGCAGGCGGCCGAGGCGGCGGCCCAGGGGGCGGGTCCCTCCGGAATGCTCTACCTGGGGGCCGCCCTGGCCATTGGTCTGCCGGCTCTGGCTACGGGGTACGCCCAGGCCAAGATCGGGGCCGCCGGCGCAGGCGCTCTCGCAGAGAAGCCGGATCTCCTGGGTCCCATCATCATCATGATCGCCATTCCGGAAACGGCCGTGATTCTGGGCTTCGTGGTTTCCATCCTGCTCTTCGTGCTGTGAGGGATTCAGGAACACCAGTGGCATGACCAAAGACTACGAAAGCGGGGTGCTCCAGGCCCTCCAGGCCGCCCTGGAAAAACGGAAACAGGAGATCTTCGCCCGGGCTCAGCAGGAGATCCAAAAGATCCAGGAGGAGGCCGAAACCCAGCGCCAGCGGATCCTCCAGCGGCGGCTGGAGCGGCTCCGGCGGGAGATGGCCGTCCGCCGTGCCCGGGAACTGGGGGTCGCCCACCGGGAGGCCCGCGAAGAGGTCCTGGAAGCGAAGTACCAGGTGATCCGGGCCCTGGAGGCCCGGGTGCGAGAGCAACTGGAGCACCTGGGTGAGGAGGAGTGGCAGGAGGTCCTGCTTCGCTGGTTCCGAGAACTCCTGCCCTATCTCCAGGAGGCCCAGGGACCGGTGGTGGTCCAGGTCCCTCGGGGGATGGCCCGGCGGATTCAGAAAGAACTTCAGGGACATCCCCAAGGGCATCCAGTGCAGGTTCAGGAGTCGCCGGATCTGGAACGCGGGGTGGTGGTGGAGGACCGGGAGCGGGGGTTCCGGGTCCGCAACACCCTGGAGGACCGGTTCCAGCGGGCCCGCACCCACATGCTGGAGCACATGGCCCGGCTCCTGGACCAGTGGGAGGGGAAGGAATGATCCAGTGGCTCCTTGTTCTGCAGGTGTTCTCCAGCCCGGGGCACGCCACGCTGATCGGGCCGCGCGACGCCCTCTGGATCCGAAGCCTGGTGCACACGGAGTTTCAGGACACCCTCTGGATCCGACCGGACTCCACCGTGTCCCTGCCCTACCTGGGGGAGATCAAACTGGCTCCCATGCCGGTCAAGGTCTGGCGGGACACCCTGAACCACCTGTACGCCCGGTACTTTACGGATCCAGCCATTGATGTGCTGCCCCTGCGGGTGGTCTATGTCTTCGGGGATGTCAAGCGGCCGGGTCGGTACTTCCTGCCCGTGGGATCAGGGGTGGTGGAGGCCCTGGCCCTGGCCGGAGGGCCCAATGTGTACGCCAACCTGAAGGGGGCCACCCTGCGGCGGGGTGAGCACCTTCAGCGGTTGAATCTCCAGGCCATCCTCCAGGGGGATCAACCGGATCTGGAACTCCAGTCGGGCGATGTGGTGTTCGTGCCGCAAAAGAGTTTCATCTTTCGGATCACCAACTTCCAGACCCTGGTGGCCCTGGCCAGCCTGGCCTGGAGCGTGTACCTGACCTTCTGGCGGCGGTAAGGAGACGAGGATGAACGCAAAGGAACAGTTGCTCCAGCGGATCCAGAACCGGGAGGCCGTGGTCGGCGTCATCGGTCTGGGGTATGTGGGCCTTCCTCTGGTCCAGGGGTTTCACGAGGCCGGGTTTTCCGTCATCGGCGTGGATATTGACACCCGGAAGGTGGAAGCCCTGAAAGCCGGCCAGAGTTACATCACCGACCTCTCGGACGAGCAGGTTCAGGCCCTCATGCGCACCGGCCGCTTTGAGCCCACTACGGATTACCAGCGCCTGGCCCGGGCCGACGCCCTGCTCATCACGGTGCCCACCCCCCTGTCCAAGACCCGGGATCCGGACATCAGTTTCGTGATGGCTGCGGTTCGGGAGATCCAGAAGATCCTGCGGCCCGGCCAGGTGGTAGTCCTGGAGAGCACCACCTACCCGGGGACCACCGACGAACTGGTCCGG
>CAZXAO010000241.1:0-566 GCA_964638465.1 uncultured bacterium
GTTTTGGATCAGGGGGTCAGGTGGGCTTCCAGTTCCTGGACCTCCTGGATGCTCCCCAGAAACACCGGAACCCGCTGGTGGATCTCCCGGGGTTTCAGGTCCAGCAGAGAACCCTGGCCCCAGGAGGACCGGCCGCCGGCCTGTTCCACCAGGAAGGCCATGGGGGCGGCCTCGTACAGGTACCGGAGTTTGCCCTGCGGATTCTTCTGATCCGCCGGATAGGCGAAGAGCCCGCCCTTGATGAGGGTCCGATGCACATCTGCCACCATGGAACCGATGTAACGGGCGGTGTACCCCTGGCGCTTCAGGTGGTCAATGTACCTGCGGAGGCCCTCCTGAAGCCATCGGGGAGCGTTGGCCTCGTTCACCGAGTAGATTTTGCCCCGTTGGGGCATCCGGATCTGGGGGTGGGACAGCAGGAGGAGGCCTACCGCCGGGTCCAGGGTGAAGCCGTTGACCCCGTTGCCCGTGGTCAGCAGGAACATGGTGGAGGAGCCATAGACCACATAGCCGGCGGCCACCTGATGATGCCCGCCTTGCAGGAAATCCTGCGCGGTACCCTCCTG
>CAZXAO010000241.1:576-2689 GCA_964638465.1 uncultured bacterium
AGATGGAAAAGATGGTGCCGATGCTCACATTGACATCAATGTTGGAGGAGCCATCCAGAGGGTCCAGGGCGATGATGTACTTGCCGTCGCGGCCCTTTTCCGGGAACACCACATCCTCCAGTTCTTCCGAAGCCAGGGCGTAGAACTCGCCGGAATCTGCCAGTTGTTCCAGGAGAATCTCGTTGGCCAGCACATCCAGCTTTTGCACCTCGTCGCCCGACACATTCCGGCTGCCGGCCCGGCCCAGGACATCGGCCAGTCCGGCCATCCGCACATGGCTCACGATGATCTTCGTGGCGGCTTCAATGGCCATGAGGGCCCGGGAAAGAGAACCCGTGGCCTGGGGGTACTTCCGCTCTTCCTCCAGGATGAAACGGTTGAGGTCCATGCCCTTCTGGATCATAAACGGCCTCCTGTTGGGGTGTTCTTGAGTGTACAGGGCCTTTCCGCGAAAGGTTCCAGGGCCACCGGGGGCGTGAAATCCCAAGGGAAACATTGCACCTGGGACAGGCCCGTCCTATAATTGCCGCAAAAGGAGGCTGAGGTATGCACCATCGTGTGGCCATCGTGGGGGTGGGCTATACCCCCCTCCGGCCGGTCTCCCCCGAGGTTTCCTTCCGCGAGATGATCTTTGAGGCGGCCATGCAGGCGTATCAGGACGCCGGCCTGGAACCCAAGGAGATTGATACCTTCGTGTCCATTGCCGAGGACTACCTGGAGGGCACAGCCATCTTTGACGAGTATGTGCCGGACCAGCTGGGTGCGGTCCTCAAGCCTGTTCACACCATCACTGCCGATGGCATCACGGGCCTGGCCAGTGCCTACCTGCAGTTGAAGACCGGTCAGTTCCGGACGGCCGTGCTGGAAGGTCATTCCAAGGCCAGCAACATCCTGTATCCCTCCCACATTGAGGCCTTTGCCCTGGATCCCAACTTCGTGCGGCCCCTTAGGGCCAATCCGAAGTTCGTGGCCGGCCTGGACATGCACGCCTTTCTCATGGAAACGGGGATTCCGGAGGAACTGGCAGCCCTGGTGGTGGCCAAGAACCGGGCCAATGCCCTGCGGAACAGCCGGGCAGCCTATCCGGCCCTTGTGGAGCCCGAGGCCGTGCTGGATTCGCCGTACCTGGCCTATCCCTTGAAGGAACTGGAAACTGCACAGTATGCCGACGGTGCCGTGGTGCTGGTGCTGGCCACCGAGGATGTGGCCCGGGCCCTGGACACAGACCCCGTGTTCATTGAAGGGATCGGCTGGATTGAGGACACCCCGAACCTGGACCAGTGGCTCTGGGGGCGGGCAGTGTACGCCGAACTGGCCGCCCAGATGGCCTACGAGATGGCCGGAATCAAGTCGCCCTTCCAGGAGATTGATGTAGCGGAGATTGACGACACCTTCGCCTACAAGGAACTCCAGCATCTGCTGGCCCTGGGGTTCGCCCGCGAGGACGACCTCCTGGACCTGTACCAGGAGGGGGTCTTTGACCTGGACGGCGAACTGCCCGTGAACCCTTCAGGTGGCAACCTGGGATCGGGGTACACCTACGACATGGCCGGACTTCGGGCGGTGGCCGAGGTCGTGTTGCAACTGAGAGGACAGGCCGGCGAACACCAGGTGCCCAATGCAGAGATCGGTCTGGCCCAGTCCTGGCGCGGGATCCCCACGGCCATGGGCGGCGTGGTGGTCCTCTCCAACCTTTGAACAAGGAGGTTTTGGAACATGCCCTTCGCACAAAAGGTGGCTGTTCTGGGGCACGGGATCACGCGATTCATGCGGCGCGCCCAGGAAACCCCCAAGGAACTCGCCTTTGAAGCCGTCCGGATGGCCCTGGAAGAGGCCCAGATGACCATTGATGACATGGACTGCGTGGTGCTCGTGACCGCCCCGGACGCCTTTGACGGCGTGCACATGAACGGCGAGTACCTGGCCGAGGCCGCCGGTGCCAAACGAAAGCCCTATATGCGGTCCTATGTGGGTGGAGGCTCCGGTGTGTTTGCCATCATCCACGGCTGGTACCATGTGGCCTCAGGGCACTTCAACTCTTGTCTGGTGGTCGCCGAAGAGAAGATGAGCCGTGCCCTGCCCCTCCCTCAGGGCGTGTTTAACGCCAGCCACG
>CAZXAO010000242.1:0-2687 GCA_964638465.1 uncultured bacterium
GCGGAAGCCACGGCCCGCACCCGCCACCGGCCCGTGGTCTTTGATCCCCTGCCCGAGGTGGAGGCCGAGTACCAGACCCCTGTAGAACAGGATCCCCTGAAGGTGCCCCTGCGACAGCGCATTGACCGACTCCGGGAGATCACGGCCCGCGGGAGCCAGATGCCCGGATCGCCCTCGGTGTCTGTGTTCCTGGACACCACCCGGGAGGACCGCTGGTTCTTTTCCACGGAGAACCGCCGGATTTACCAGCGGATTTACAAAACCGGCACGGGGATGACCATAACCCTGGGCCGGGGCCACCGAGCCGCCCAGCGCACCTACCCCACCACCCAGAGCGGCCAGTACGAGACCGCAGGCCTGGAACTCCTGGATCGCCTGGACCTCCCCGGCCACCTGCCCCGGACCCTGGAGGAAGCCCGGGAACTGCTCTTCGCCCAAGATCCCCCGGAGGGGATGTACGATGTGGTCATTGACGGCCCCCTGGTGTCCCTCATCATCCACGAGAGCATCGGCCACGCCCTGGAACTGGACCGGGTGTTCGGCGAAGAGGCCTCCTTTTCCGGCACCTCGTACGCCACCGTGGACCAGCTGGACCAGTTGCGGATCGGTTCCCCGCTGCTGAACATCGTGGCCGACGGACGCACTCCCCGCGGCCTGGCCACCGCCGGCTTTGACGACGAAGGCGTGGAAACCCACGCCGTGGACCTCATCCGGGAGGGAATCCTGGTGGGCTACCTGTCCAACCGGGAGTTTGCCCACCTTATCGGCCGACCTTCTTCGGCCTCGGCCTTTGCCAGGGGCTGGCAACACCTGCCCCTGATCCGGATCACCAATGTGAATCTGAAGCCGGGCCAGGGCAGGCTCCAGGATCTCATCGCTGGCGTGGACCGGGGCGTGTACCTCTCCGGGGTCAAGTCCTGGTCCATTGACGACCGACGGGAACACTTCCAGTTCGCCGCTCCCATGGGCTGGCGGATCCGGGGTGGCCGACTGGCCGAGGCCGTGCGCACCCCCTCCTTCGTGGACGATACCCTGCACTTCTGGCAGAAACTGGACGCCGTGGCCGGGCCCGAAGAGTGGGAGATCTGGGGAACCCCCAACTGCGGCAAGGGCGAACCCGGGCAGACCATCGGCACCGCCCAGGGCGCGGCTCCCGCCCGGTTTCGCCAGGTCCGCCTGGTGCGAGGACGATGACATGGACCTGAAACCCCTGGTGGATGCCCTGCGCCGGACGGGCTATGATCAGGCCCATCTCGTGCTGGAGGAAGAGGAACGGGACCTCGCCCGCTTCGCCTCCAGCCAGGTGAACCAGTATGTCCATCAGCAGACCACAGACCTGGTGGCCCGCGTGCTCCTGCCGGGTCGGCAGGGCGTGGCCCTTGTCCAGGGCGAAATCCTTCCGGAGACCGTGGAAGCCGCCCTGCACCAGGCGGCCGAACTGGCCCGCCAGGCTCCGGAGGACCCGGACCTGCCTCCTCTGCCCGAGAACCAACCCCATAGACCCTTGCCCGGCTTTGATGAGGCGACCTATCACTTCGGGCCCCGGGAGAAGGGCCGGGTGCTGGAAGGCCTGCTGAAGTCCCTGCACCAGGCTGGGTACCAGGCCTTCGGCCTTCTGGAAACCCGGGTTCGCACCACCACCGTGGTGACCACCACGGGCATTGAAAAAGCCTTCCGCCAGACCCTGGCGCGGTTCAAGGTCATTGTCCAATCTCCCCAGGGCTCTACGGGCTTCGCCCTGGGCGTAGGTCGCTCCGTCCATCACCTGGACCTGGAGGCCCTGGTGGAACACGCCCGCTGGCGGGCCGACCAGGCGGCCCGGCCCCGTACCCTGCCCCCGGGCCGCTACACGGTGATCCTGGATCCGCCGGCCGTGGGGCACCTTCTCCTCTTTCTGGCCTTTATGGGCTTTGGAGGCCGAACCATCGCCCAGCACTGGAGCTTCCTGAGGCCGGGCCGCCGCATCATGGCCGAACGGATCACCATTGAGGACAATGCCCTGAATCCCCGCACCTGCGGGATGCCCTTTGACTACGAGGGCGTGCCCAAACAACGGGTGGTCATCGTGGACCACGGCATCGCCCGAAACGGGGTGTTTGACACCTACTGGGCCCGTAAGGCGGGCACCCGGAGCACCGGCCACGCCCTCCGGCCCGACAACGCCTACGGCCCCTACCCCAGGAACCTCATCCTCACCGCCGAAGGCAACGGCCATCTGCAGGACCTGCTGGCCCGCCAGGAACGGGCCCTCTGGATCAGCCACCTGTGGTATGTCAACTTCTTCAATCCCTTCCGCACCCAGGTGACCGGCACCACCCGCGACGGCACCCTGCTGGTGGAAGACGGCCAGGTGAAGGGAGGCGTTCAGGACATGCGGTTCCTGGTGAGCCTCCTGGAGGTGCTCTCCTCCGTGGTGGACGCCACCCACACCCTCACCCTCACGGAGAAATACTCGGCCCATCTCCTGGTGCCCCATCTGGTGGTGGAGAACTTCACCTTCATCCAGTAATGGCTCATGCGGATCCTGGTGCTCGCCGACCTCGCCTCCTTCCATACGCCGAGATGGATTGAAGCACTGGAACGCCACAACCCCGGCGAGGTCTACGCCCTGTCCCTGGAACCTCCCCGGGAACCCAGGGAGCGATGGATCTATGTGCCCCCGCGGGTCCAGAACCTCACCTTCCGGT
>CAZXAO010000243.1:0-2674 GCA_964638465.1 uncultured bacterium
GATGCAAACCGTGCAGGTGTGGCAGTGGGCCGGGTCGGCCACCACCCCCGGTCATGTCCGGGTGGTGGCCCATCGGCGGTGGCTCCTGGCGGTGCCCATCCCGCCCGACTCGGTGGACACGGTGATCCACGGATTCCCCGTGGGCTCCTACGACCGCGGCCCCGAGGACTCCTGGTCCCTGTTCCTGCGGGCCCACCGCTGGATCTACCGGCAGCCGGTGCCCCTGGTGCCCGTGGGGACCGCCCGGGAGGAAAGCCTGGCCGTGTCCCCCCATTTCCGGCTCGGAGAGTTCCTGTGCCACGAGCCCACGAGCCACCCCCGCTACTTTTACCTGGAGCCCTCGCTCCTCCGGAAACTGGAAGTGGCCCTGAGGATGGGACACCTTGCCGACTTCGTCATCATGAGCGGCTACCGGACCCCCTGGTACAACGCCCGGTTGGGCAACGGTCGGTTCAGCATGCACACCTACGGCCGGGCTGCCGATGTCTATGTGGACCTGGACGGCGACGGCGCCATGGACGACCTGAACCACGACGGCGTTGTGGATGTGCAGGACGCCCAGTGGCTGGCCTTGCTCTTTGAGCGGGTAGAGCAGGCCACCGGACTGGTGGGAGGCATCGGGGTGTACGACTGGCATCCCCGGACCCACCGAACGCCCTTCGTGCATGTGGATGTCCGGGGATTCCGGGCCCGCTGGGGCCCGTGGCCGTAAAATTTTCGCCATGGTCACCATCGGCGTTTTGCCCGGTACCACCCGAACGGCCAACGGCCGGGCCTACGAAGTCGCCTCGTCCTATGTTGAGGGCGTCGCGCAGGCCGGTGCCCTGCCTCTGATCCTTCCCTACACCCGGGACCTCGTTCGCGTGGAGGCAATGCTGGACCTGGTGCAGGGCCTGTTGCTCACGGGCGGCGGCGACATCGGCGCCCTTGCCTACGATCAGGACCCGGTTCGGGTGTGGGGACCGGACCCCGACCGGGATGCCTTTGAACTCCTGATGATTCAGGAAGCGCGTCGCCGGAAACTCCCCATCTTCGCCATCTGCCGGGGGATCCAGATCCTGAATGTGGCCTACGGCGGTACCCTGGTCCAGCACCTGGAGACCGGCCAGCAGCACGCCCCCCGCAGGTCCGAGGAGGCCATTTATCACCGGATTTCCGTGGATCCCGAGAGCCTGCTCTATCGCCTCTGGGGCCGGGACACCGTGGTGGTCAACTCGTATCACCACCAGGCGCTGCACCAGGTGGGCGAGGGGCTCCGGGATGTGGCCTGGGCCTCCGACGGCGTAATTGAGGCCGTGGAGGGGACCGATCCAGACCATTTCGTACTCGGGGTCCAGTTCCACCCCGAACGCATGCTCCAGGACCCCGAGGCCCGGCTCCTGTTTGAGGCCTTCGTTCAGGCAGCCCAAGGGAGGTGAGCCCCATGAACATTCCGAAAAGCGTGGAACTCCCCGAGATCCCCTTTACCGAAACCGTGGACCTTAAGGCCCGGGAAACTGCCCTGATCGTGGTGGACATGCAACGGGACTTCGTGGATCCCGCCGGCAAATTGCCCGTCCCCACGGCGCCCCAGACCGTGCCGGTCATCCGGACCCTGCTGGATCGGGCCCGGGAGGCGGGGGTCCGCATCTTCTACACCATGGACACCCACCTGCCCACCGGAGACCCGGAGTTTGAAATCTGGGGCGAACATGTGGTGGAGGGCACCCCGGGCTGGGAAATCGTGGACGACCTGAAACCCCGGGCCGGCGATGTGATCATCCGGAAGACCCGGTACGACGGCTTCTACGGGACCCCCCTGGACGAGTACCTGCGACTGTTTGGCATCCGTCAGGTGGTGGTCACCGGAACCGTGGCCAACATCTGCGTGCTCCATACGGCCGGTAGTGCCGCCCTTCGCTTTTATCGGGTGGTGGTTCCCGTGGACGCCATCTCCGCCCTTCACCCCTTTGACCTCTGGGCAACCCTCCGGCAGATCACCTTCCTGTACCGTGGGGTGTTCACGCGCTCGGAGGGGATCCGGTTCCACCCGTAGCCGTATCCGCAGGGGGCGGAAATCAGAAAGGAGGAAGGCCTTCATGGACCTGGAACTGACCGAAGAACAGCGGATGATCCGCGACCTGGCCCGGGAATTCGCCCGCAAGGAGATTGAACCTATTGCCGCGCGGTACGACGAAACCGGCGAGTTTCCCCGGGAAACCGTCCGCAAGATGGGCGAGCTGGGACTCATGGGCCTGGAGGTGGCCCCCGAATACGGCGGCGCAGGTGCCGATACCCTCTCCTATGTACTGGCCGTGGAGGAGATCGCCAAGGTGGACGCCTCGCACGCCGTGATCATGTCGGTGAACAACTCCCTGGTGTGCTACGGCCTGGAAAAGTTCGGCACCGAGGAACAGAAACGGCGGTTCCTCACCCCCCTGGCTTCCGGCCAGGCCCTGGGCGCTTACGCCCTCACCGAACCCCACGCAGGGTCGGATGCCTCCAACCTGAAAACCATGGCCCGCCGCGAGGGCGACGAGTATGTGATCAACGGCACCAAGTCCTGGATCACCTCGGGCTCGGAAGCGGACTACATCATCTTGTTCGCCAACACCGACCCCTCCAAGGGTCACCACGGCATCACCGCCTTCATCGTGGACACCCGGCTGCCCGGCTTCTCCGTGGGCAAGGTGGA
>CAZXAO010000244.1:0-2622 GCA_964638465.1 uncultured bacterium
ATCTCGTCCTGGTGTGTGACACGCTGGGCCACCTGCTGGATACCCTGGCCGGGCCGGGCTCCGGCATCCTGAATGTGGCGGAACCCCACGGCCTCGCCTACCACGACGGCGCCGTCTATGTGGCCAGCACCGGTCACAACTGGGTGGAAGCCCTGTCCGTGGACACCCCTCGAACCAGCCGGCTGCACCTGGGGGGCACCTCCCACCAGGGCGACACCCTGCCGGGCTATTTCCAGGAACCCCTGGATGTGTCGGTGGATACCACCGGGGCCGTCTATGTGGCCGACTACGGCAACGCCCGGGTACAGAAGTTCTCGGCCACCGGAGCCTTCATCGTGGAAACCCGGAACCCCGATGATCCCGCGGCCCGACCGATCTCCTGTGCCACCACCCCCGACGGCATGACCCTGTACATCGCGTTCCAGAAGGGTACCGAGGAGTGGCTGGAAAAGTACATTCGGCCTGTGCGGCCCGGTGGCGAGGGAGGTGAGCCATGAACCGAAGGATCCTTCTCCTGGGCGTGCTGATCCTGGCCACCCCCCTCCTGGCCAAAACCGACATCACCCACTACACCCGGGTGGGCAACCTCTCCCTGACCATCACCAACTTCGGGATGCTGGGCAATGGCTTCCGGGTGTACGACCCGGCCACGGGCCAGCCTCTACCCTCCCTGGAGTATCCCCGGGGCTCGGGCACCGAGCACCTGTACCGGGGTGGCCTCTGGGTGGGAGCCGTGAGCACCGAAGGGGAAACCCTGGTGACCACCGGTGTGGTGGACGCCACGAGTGCCACTGCAGGCTCCGAGGGCTTTGAGTTCTATCCCACGCCGGCCGACAGCGATACGATCCGAATCCGCTCCAGCCTGCTGACCTCCCCCTATTACTCGCCAGAGGCCGTCTCGGAAGAGGATTTTCTCGCCACCTTTTACGACGACCTCCAGCCCGTGCCCAACCACACGCCCCTGCACCTGAAGGTAAACCTCCGGAGTTATGCCTGGAGTTACCCCTTTGCCGACGACTTCGTCATCGTCACCTACACGGTGCACCACACCGGTGGGGGCGTGCTCTCGGATCTCTTTCTCGGCCTATATGCGGAACTCGTGACCGGCAACCGGGACTTCTGGGGCGACCAATTCGGCCGCACGCCCTTCTTCCAGCACAAACGGCTCGTGTACCTGGACAGTTTGCACCTGGTGTATGAACGGAACGACGGCTTTGACACCCTCGCCACCCCGTACATCGCTCTGAAACTCCTGGGGGTGGAGTACAACGGCCAGCGGGTTTCCCTGGACTCCCTGCAGGTGGCCTTCCGCTGGTGGTCCTGGCAGGACATGACCGGCTCGGTGTCCGATCTTCAGCGGTACCGCCTGCTGAGCGACACCCTCCGCGACCCGGATGTGGACGACGAGTATGTGGCCGAGCACGGGTACCCGGATCCCATCTCCATGCTGGCGGTTGGGCCCTTTGCCTACCTGACGGGCCAGGATTCGGTGCAACTGGTGGTGGCCTTTGTGGGGGGCGAGTCCCTGGATCACCTGCTGGAAAACGCCCAATGGGCCCAGAAGGCCTACGACGCCCACTATGTGCTGCCCGGACCGCCACCCTCGCCCCGGCTCGTGGTGATTCCCGGCGATCACCGGGTCACCCTGCTCTGGGACCGGAGCCCCGAGTTCGCTCCGGACCCCAGCACCGGCAAACTGGACTTTGAGGG
This sequence comes from uncultured bacterium, assembly GCA_964638465.1. GTDB lineage: Bacteria > Hydrothermota > Hydrothermia > WGAB01 > WGAB01 > WGAB01. The sequence goes on from CAZXAO010000244.1 coordinate 1,711, forward strand.
CTATCGGATCTACCGCCGGAACCTTCCGGATACCACCTGGATCCTGCTCCGGGAGTACGACCGGGTGGATTCCCTGGGCTTCAATGTCGGCCTGCCGGACACCGTGGATACCGGGGCCTACCGGGGCTGGTACCGGTTTGACGACCCGGGCCTGAAAAACGGCTTTGTGTACGAATACGCCATCACCTCCTACGACCAGGGAGATCCGGAGATCGGCCTGCCCCCACTGGAAAGCGCCCTGCGAAACAACGCCACCCGGGTGGTGCCCGGAACCCCGCCCACCAGCGAACCTGACCAGGAGATCGGCGTGTACCCCAACCCCTATCACCTCTCCTCCCGGTTTGACACCCCGGGCGCCTACGGCCGGCAGATCCGCTTCTCCCATCTGCCCCGTCGGGCTACGCTGTACATCTACAATCTCGCCGGCAATCTGGTGAAGACCATTGAGCACGACGACCCCTATAGCGGCGAAGAGGCCTGGAACCTCATCAGTGATCGGGGGTTCCCCGTGGCCACCGGCCTGTACTTTGTGGTGGTCAAAGACCACACCACAGGCCGGATCAAACGCACCAAGTTCCTGATCGTGAAATGAGACGCCTCGGTTTTCTGTTCAGTGCGTTCTTGCTGGCCCTTGCGTGCCAGCGGGTGCCGGCCCCGGCCCCGGTGCCCAACCAGCCCCCGGAAACCCACCTCTTCATTGAGGGAACCGTGGACACCACCGGCGCCCGCCAGCACCTCTGCTGGTACGGCAACGATCCGGACGGCGAGGTGGTGGGCTTCTTCGTGGCCGTGGACGATACCTCCGAGCGGGGGTTCACCACCTCGCGGTGCAGCACCTTCGTGTTCACCTCGGGGCCAGAACCGGTGTTCCACACCGTGTATGTGTGGGCTCAGGACAACGAGGGCGCCGTA
>CAZXAO010000245.1:0-2609 GCA_964638465.1 uncultured bacterium
GGGTGAACCTGAAGAACGGCCTCCCGGTGATCCTCTACGAACTGCCCGAGGTGCCCACCGTGTCGGTGGGGGTGTTGTTCCGGGGCGGGGCCGCCAAACTCCAGCCCGGCCAGGACGGCCTGGAGTACCTGGCGGTTTCTGCTGCCCTGCAGGGCTCTGAAGCCTTACCCTACCCCCGGTTCCGGGAGGAGGCCTACCGGTACGGCATTGAACTCTCGGTGGAGCCTCCCCGGAACGACTTTCTGCTGGTGACCACGCGGGCGGTGGAACTCTTCGCCCACAAGGCCGTCCAACTCCTGGCGGACGGCCTGATGCACCCGGAGTGGAGCCCGGTGGCCTTTGAAAAGGTCCGGCGACAACTGGTGGCCCGGGCCCGGATGAAGGAACAGAATCCCGACGAACGGGTGTGGCTCCGGCTGAACGAGAAGTTCTATGCCGGCCACCCCTATGCGGTTCGGCCCGACGGCACCCCGGAAACCCTCCAGAAGTTCACCCTGGAAGACCTCAAAACCTACCTGCCCGCCCATCTCACAGCCTCGGAACTCCTGATCGGGGTCACCGGGGCCTTTGACCGGGACAGCATCCTGGCCTGGCTCAACGAAACCTTCGGCACCCTACCCCCGGGAGAGTACCAGGATCCCCGGGTCCCGGCCTTTGCACGGCCCGACTCCGAGGCCCTGTACCAGGAGACGCTGCCCATCATCACGGCCTACTTTGCGGCCAAGTTCCCGGCGCCCGCTCCGGCCGATTCCGCCTTCCCCGCCGGTTTCCTGGCCATGCAGGTCCTGTCCCAGGCCCTGGGGGACACCATCCGCACGGGCTACGGCCTGTCGTACGCCGTCTGGGCTGGCCTCTCCCTCAATCGGGCCAACTACGGCTATCTCTACTTCTCCAGCACCGAACCCTGGAAGGCCCTGCAGCTGCTCCGCAAGACCCTGCACGCCTTCCAGGAACACCCGATCACGGCCGAAGAAAAACAGCATGTGCTGAACCTGTGGCAGACCCTTACCTACATGCGGGAATCCTCCTCGCGGTCCCTGCTCTCCAGCCTGCTGACCTACGAGTACCTGGGCGCCGGTGCGGAGACGGCCCTGAACCTGGTGCAGCAGTTGGAAGCGGTAACACCAGAGGAGATCCAGGCCTTTCTGAAGGCCTATCCGGAGCCCTTTGTGGCGTACCTGCTGCTCCAGGAGCACGCCCGGCCATGAGCGGGGAGATCCCCTTCCTGGAGGTGGAGTACCAGAATCGGGTGATCCCGGTGGATCGGCCGGTGCGTCGGGTGCGGGATCTATTGAAACACCTGAACCTGAACCCCGAAGAGGTGCTGGTGTTCCGTGGCGAGGAGGTGCTGACGGAGGACGAACCCCTGCACCAGGGAGACCGGATCTTCATCCTGGAAGTCGTCTCCCGGGGCTGATCCATGCCCTCCCTGCCCCAGCGGGTCCGCACGCGGGCCCTGGTGTTCCGTCGGATCCCTTACCAGGAAGCCTCGGCCATCTACGAGTTGTTCACCTACCGGCTGGGGCGGCTCAAGGTGCTGGTTCGGGGGGCCCGGCGGCCCCGGAGCCGATGGGTTTCCACCCTGGAACCCTTCCATGTGGTGGAGGTGGTCCTCCTGCGGCGGGATACCCGGGAGATCCAGAGCCTGTCCGAGGCCCGGATCCTGCAGGCGTATCCGGCCCTTCGCACCTCCTACGAACGCCAGCAGGCCGCCAGCCGGCTCTTTGACTGGGTTCGCCACCTGGTTCCCGAGGACACCCCGGCTCCCACTCTTTACACCCTCACGGAGCGTACCCTTCACCTGCTGGCCCTCCACGGGCCCTCCGAGGCCCTGGAGATCGCCTTCCTGTTGCGGGCCGTCCGGGAACTGGGATACCCGCCCAGGCTGGACCGGTGTCAACGGTGTGGCCACCCTACCCCGGCGTACCTTTCGGCCGCCCACGGGGGTGCGCTGTGCAGCACCTGTGCCCGGACCAGCGACACGCCGGTGGTGGCGGTGGGGACGAAGGGCATCCAGCACCTGAGGAAACTTCAGAACCTTCCTCTGAGCGAGGTGTTCCGGCACCCCTCTCCTGATCTTCTGGGACCCCTGCTGGTCTTCCTGGAGGCGTTGATGGACCTCAGGTTGCCCCGTCGCCGGGCTCCACAATCACCACCCGGGGGCGAAACCCCTTGAGCTCTTCGTCGTCCATCCAGGTGTAGGCGGCCACGATCAACAGATCCCCGGGCTGGGCCAGTCGGGCCGCAGCCCCGTTCAGGACCACCTCACCGGGCTTTCCCTGGATCACATAGGTGGAAAACCGGGCACCGTTGGTGATGTTGTAGATGTCCACCCGCTCATAGGGGACCAGGTCGGCCTGTTCCAGATACTCGGGCCCCAGGGTAATGCTTCCCTCGTAGCCCAGCCGGGTGCCGGTCACCCGCAGGCGGTGGAGTTTAGACTTCAACACCAAGCGCTTCATGGCACCTGGATTTCCATGTTGTCAATGAGCCGGGCCGGCCCCACATGGACCGCCAGGGCCACCAGCACCTGCTGCCCGGACTCCAGGCGGCTCACCGGCTGCAGGGTCTCAGGATCCACCACAGCCACATAGTCAATCTTTCGGACA
>CAZXAO010000246.1:0-2601 GCA_964638465.1 uncultured bacterium
CTTCCTGCAGTCCCGGGATACCGGCACCCTGCACAACCACCTGGACAACAACACCCTGTACCTGGCCGTGGGAGGGCGATGGCTCATTACCGAGGACCCCTCCGGGGCCGCCACCCGGAACCACAACGCCTGCCTCGTCCTGAGGGACACCGACACCTTGCAACAGGTGTGGAGAACCGACGGGGGTCACCTGCAGGATCCCTTCCAGGACTCCCTCAGCGTCCTCCTGGAGGGCGAAGCCCAGAGCAGCTATCAGACTCTGAGCCTCTTCCGCCGGCGAATCTGGATCCTGCCCCGGGACAGCCTGGTGCTCGTGTGGGACCGCATCACCTCCCCCACCGAGTACGCCGCCCGGTACCAGTTGCGGTACCACCTGGCCGGCCTCGTGGGCTGGCACGGCGATACCCTGGTGCTTACCCAGGACCCGGTCCAGATGCGCATCCGCTGGCTTTCGCCGAACACCGTGGAACAAAACCTGGAATTTTCGCCGGTGGACACGGTATGGGCCCTGACCACCCTGCGAGACTCCACCGCCTTTGAGGGGGCTGCGGCCTTCGCTCTGGCCGGATCCGTCTTTCCCGAGCCCCTGACCCTCAACGCCGGCCACGGGTACCGCTATCGCCAGCATCGCCTGCTGGAGGTCTCGGTGAGCCAGCGGGATTCCCTTTTCCTGCCGGAGCCCGGAGGACAGAACGCCCACTGGATCCTCCTGGGCCTGCGACCGAACGAACGCTACACCCTGACCTATGTCGGTGATTCCACGGCCGGCTATGACACCCTTGTCACCGACGCTTACGGCCGCGTCAGCTTCGTGCTCCAGAGCCCTGAGGACAGCCTGGAGGTCTATGTGATCTGGCAGGGGGAACCCTGCACGCCCACCCGCCCCACCACGCAACCCCGAATCCACACCGAGGGACCAGGACGCGAGTGGTGGGTGTACCCGCTGCACCACCAGGTCTTTGTTCGCAACCTCCGGGACGACATCCGCCAGTGGCTGGACCCGGGCCTCCATCCGGCCCTGCCTGCCAGCGGACCTCCCCGGGCCGTGTACTTCCAGCGGCGTCGGGGCCGGTGGAACCTGGTGCTCCGGCATCTCCACCGGAGCAATCTGGTGGTGTTGAACACCTGGCCCGATTCCCTTCAGGTCCGGCTCTATCCCCCGGCGGTGCTCCAGGCCGATGGAGACACCCTCTGGATCGTCCACTGGCTTGCCCGATCCGACTCCCTGGCCTGGTTGCTGGGCTACCGCCTCGCAGGTACCCGATGGCAAACCGACACCCTGGCCACCGCCTTCGCCGCTCCCACCCCCTGGAGCACACCTGCCCTGGCCCGAACCCCGGACACCCTGTGGGTCGCCTGGATCCAGCCCACGGGTCTGACCCCCCGGCTGCTGGTGAGCCCCTGGCTGTCGGGGCCGGTGGACACCCTGGCCAGCCTCACGGCGCCGGGCGATGGCCCCTCCCTTCTGGCCGACGGACACCGCCTGTACCTGGCCTGGGAGAACGATGGAGACCTGTGGTACACCCTGCGGGAGGCGGGCCAGTGGCGGACACCGGAGCGGGTGGACACCACCCTCTCCAGCCCGGTGTTCCTCACACCCCAGCACCTGCTGGCCACGACCCGGGGCAAGCGGCCCACCGTGGTGCTCTATACCTTCAACGGCGCCCGCTTCAGCCGGGATCTTGTCCTGATCCCCCCGGGTTCCGGCACCTACGGGAGCGGCCGGGTGCTCCAGGAAATCCACGACACCTACGAAACCCGGATCCTGTGGAGCGTCCCCAGTGCCGGCAGTTGCCTGCACGACACCCTGCTGCATCTCCGGCCCCGCACCTTCGTCCACGGCCGGATCACAGGTATCACCCGCTGGCAGGACACGGTGTATGTGAACGGCGATCTGGTGGTGGACTCGGGTGCCGTCCTCCAGATTCTGCCGGGCACGGTGGTCTCCATTACGCCCGACTTTGACTACCTGCACGCCGGACGGAGCCACCGGGCCGTGGAACTCGTGGTTCGGGGCACCCTGGTGGCCCGGGGACAGCATCGCAACCCCATTTACTTCCGGGCCGAAGGGGTTCCGGGGGGCTGGCTCGGGCTGCGCACAGAGGCCGGGGGCGTGGACACGCTGGTGAATGTGCGCCTTTACGATGCTGAACACGGCGTCCTGGCCCTCCCCGGAAGCGAACTCCATCTGGACTCGGTGACCCTGGCAAACCTTCAGGGCTGGGCGGTCTATGCCCGGGAAGCCACGGTAGAACTCCAGCACAGCCGCCTCTTCGGCCCCTGGGGCACGAAGCTGGAGGCGTGCCAGGGACTGGTGGAGGACAACGACCTGCGGGGCCAACCCCAGGCCCTCACCCTGCAGACCCCCTCGGGCTACCTGCAGGTGCAGAACAACCGCGTGTACACCGCCACCTCCATCGGGTTCCTGCTGGAAAACACCGGCCGTCGGGTGGACCTGTTCCAGAACACCATCTACGGGGCCGACATTGGTATGCTGCTCGTGAACAGTTCACCCCTCATGGATCGGAACCAGGTGTTCCTGAGCCCGGTGGCCGCCGTGTGGGCCGTGGGCGATGCCACACCCCGGTTGTACCGCAACTT
>CAZXAO010000247.1:0-2581 GCA_964638465.1 uncultured bacterium
GGTCCCAGGCCTCGGCGCCCGACCTTCTGAGGTTGCCGGTGGACGAAACCGCCGATCGGGCGGCCCGAAAAGCCGATCTTTCCCGAACCCCGGAACCCCTGGAGCCCGGGGTATATCCTGTGATCCTGGAGCCCCTGGCCTTCCACGAACTGCTGGACTATCTGGCGTTTCTCGGATTCTCGGGCCGGCGGGTCCTGGAAAACCGGAGTCCGCTGACGGGCCGGTTTGGCCAGCAGGTGTTCGCCCGGGGATTCACCCTGGAGGATCGCCCGCTGGACCCGGACCTCTTCCCCTACGCCTTTGACTGGGAAGGGGTGCCCCGGCGTGCCCGGGTCCTGGTGGACCAGGGGGTGCCCACCGGGCCGGTGTACAACCTTCGGTGGGCCCGCAAAGCAGGGCAGGAGTCCACGGGCCACGCCATTTACCCCTTCGCCGACTGGATCGCGCCCACCCATCTGGTGGTGGCCGCCGGTCAGACCCCGGCCCGCGACCTTCTTCGGCTGGCCGACCGGGCGATCCTGATCACCCGCCTGTGGTATACCAATGTGGAAGACCCGATGACCCTGACCGTTACGGGCATGACCCGCGACGGCACCTTCCTGGTGGAACAGGGTAAGATCGTGAAGGGGATCCAGAATCTGCGGTTTACCCAGTCCGTGATAGACCTTCTGGCTGGACCCCTGGTGCTCTCCCGCGAGCGCGAACGGGTCTCGGACACCCTGTTCTACGGGTTCCGGATGCCCATGGGATCCCTGGTGCCCTGGGCCTTCGTGGAAGCCTTCAGGTTTACCGGTGCGACGCAGTTCTAAGGGCCTCGTCCTGATCCTGGGGCTGCTCCTTGGATCCTGTGCCCCCCGGGCGACCGTGCCCACAGCCCCCCAGGTGGAGGGCCTTGTCCAGGCCCACGGGCTCGCCCAGGCCTGGATCGGCCTGGACCTCCGGGACGACCAGGGGCGGTCCCTCCTCCGGTGGAACGCCGAAAAACTCTTCGTTCCCGCTTCCAACCAGAAGGTGCTCACAGCGGTGGCAGCCCTGGAGGTTCTGGGGCCGGACTTTCGGTTCGTTACCCTGGTGCTCCGAACTTCCCCCCGCTCGTTGGTCCTTCAGTGCGCCGGAGATCCTTCCCTGACCTCGGAACACCTGCGTCAACTGGCCCTGCAGACGGCCATCGCCTGGACCGGCGATACCGTGGACACCCTCTACCTGGATCCCTGGGCCCTGGACACCGTGCACTACGGCCCTGGATGGATGTGGGACGATTTTCCCTACGCCTTCTCGGCCCCGATCTCGGCCGCTACGCTCAACGAGAATCTGTTGTGGACCTACTGGGGGGGTGGACGGTGCTTTGAAGACCCCCGGATGCCTGTGCCTGTAAGGTTTGTACAGGCATCCCATCGGCAATTACACTGGCGAGGGGATACCCTGGTGGTGCCCGTGCCCCCGGATTCCGGGCCCGGCCACACCTATCGGGTGGTTCGGGACCCGGAAACCTTCGTGCTGCGAACCTTTCGGGGCTTCCTCCGGGAGGCTGGCCTCTCCGTGAAGACCCTGGCGTGGTGGCCGGATCCGGCCCTGCACGACGCCCCGCAGGGGGATACCCTGGCCCTGCACCGGTCCCGGCCGCTGCGGCACCTGGTCACCCACCTGTTGAAGGTGAGTGACAACCTGTACGCCGAGGTGCTCTTTAAGACCCTCGGGGCCGCCGTCTATGGCCCTCCTGGCACCTGGGACAAGGGCCGGCAGGTGCTGGATTCCCTCTGGCACGCCTGGTCGCTCCCCGTTCAATGGGTCCGGATCGCCGATGGATCCGGCCTGAGTCGGTACAACCAGGTGGCGCCGGCCTTCCTTGCGGAATTGCTGGTTCGGATCCAGACCCGACCGTGGTTTCCTGACTTCCTGGCTGCCCTGCCGGTGGCCGGGCAGGACGGCACGCTGGAGGGTGTGGATTTCGGGGTCGCCGGAGGGGTACGGGCAAAAACGGGCACCATGACGGGGGTCCGGTGTTTGTCCGGATACCTCTTTCCTGATGGCGTGCCCCGGAAGCCGCTGGTCTTTTCCATCATGGCCAACAACACCGGCGTGCGCCGGGCCCGGGTGGATTCCCTGATCGGGGATCTACTCCAGCGGATCCATCGGGCTGTGAGACCCTGAGATCCCCGAAACCCAGTGCTGGATCTCTTGGAGCAGGCGGGGAAGGGTCCGAATCACGGCGGGCGAGAGGCCGGGGCCGTAGCCGAAGTCGGCTCCCACGACGCCCAGGAACCGCAGTTCCCGGGGCAGCCCGGGGTGCAGGGCGGCCAGCCGGAGCCATTCCCGAAAACCCAGGCCGTGGGTGGACACCTGGAGATGGGACGGCAGGCGGGGTTGCCTTCGTAGATCCAGGAGGATGAGGGTACCCGGGGCCTGTTCGGAACTGGCCACGGCATCCACCACCAGCACCCGATCTTTGGGATGCCAGGGTGGGGGTACGGGCAGGGTGGGGGACTGGACCACCCGCAGGTCGGGAAGCCCCAGGGTCTGGACCTTGTGGGCGATCACCAGGCCCAGGAACAGGGCAAGGGCGGTCAGAAACTTCTTCATC
>CAZXAO010000248.1:0-2577 GCA_964638465.1 uncultured bacterium
AAGGTGCCAAAGTACAGGTAGTCCCCCCAGAGGCCCTGACCGTAGTCAAAGGTGTACGAAGCGATGCCGGCCAGGTACCACTGGGCCAGGGGATCGTGGTTCCGGGCGGCCAGGTAGGCCAGAAGTTCCGGCGTCTGTTCCATGTAGCCGTGGATGACGGCGGAGTTGTCGCCTACCGGCGGATACCGATGCAGGCCGGGCAATGCGATGCTGGCCCGGTACCGGGAAAAGGGGGCGAGGTGCTCCCGGAGCCAGGGATCGCCCCGGCGTTCCAGGGCCTCGGCCGCCAGGGCCACATGGGTGAGGGCGTAGGAGGCGTAAAAGGAGTTCTCCCGGGCGTCGCCGGTGATGGGCTGAAAACTCTCCTCTGGCTGGCTAAAGAAGTCCTGAAGGACGCTCAGGGCCACGGAACGGGGGCCCTGAGTATAGGCGGAGTCTTCTACGGCCAGGCAGGCGAGAAGCAGTGCGGTGGCGCCCACCAGCGCCTTGTTGGATCGCACCGGACGCCGGGAGAGGTTGCCTACCCGCAGGGAGAGGTCCGCCTGCTGGATACCCTGCACCAGGAGGGCATTCTCCAGGCTCATCCGGTCCAGGTCTGAGAGGGCGTTGTACACCAGATCGTAGCCCAGGGTCAGCACCAGCAGGTAGTGGAACCCGTCGGTCTCCATGTAGAGCGGGGTGGGGTTGTGGTAGTAGAAGGGCCATTCCAGCTGGGGCCAGTGGCTCAGGCTCCAGAGGATGTTCCGGACCTTTTGGGCGTGGGCCGTGTCGCCCGTGAGGGCGTAGACGAAGCCCTCCCACTGGACCCACTGGGGCAGGTAGGCCTGGTACAGGAGCCCACTCCACAGCGGGGGCGGCCAGGGAAAGGGGTAGGGGTACCGGACTTCACCGTCCAGGAGCACCAAGGTATCGGTGTTCAGGTACCGCTGGGCCCGGGTGACGATGGTGTCCCAGAGGGTGGCCGGGGCGATGCCCGAGGTGCCAGGCGAGGGGTCCAGGGTTTTGGCGAGGAGGATAGGCACATCCTCCGGCCCGAAGAGCAGGTTCGGGTGCACACCGGTGTCCGGCACTGCCACCACATAGTCGTCCAGGATCAGGGTTCCGGTGGCCCCTTCCGGCAGGACCCAGGTCGTGGAATCCGGCATCAGCGAGTCGCGGGGGAGGAACCCGGTCCCCACGCGGTATCCGTTGAGGTACACGAAGTCCAGGGTGTCCGTGCAGAGCACCTGGAGCCGGTACCAGTTCTGGGGATGGACCACCGTGTCGGGCACCAGCACAAGGGAGTCGTCGGTGAACAGGTGGGATCCCAGGGCGTCGGTGATCTCCAGGGCATAGCGATGGGCGTCCAGGGGCAGCAGGGCAAGGTCCAGGCGTTTGAGATGCCACAGGGCGCGGCTCAAGCCTGCCTCCGGCAGGTTCACATAGACCTCCAGGAGGGCCAGGGGTGTGGGGCCTACGGGCGAGGGCCAGCGGACCCAGGTGGAATCCCCTGGGGTGCCCGTCAACTGCAGGCTGACGATCCCGTGGTTTTGTCGTCGGAAGCCTGCGGGATCGTCCTGGACATACGGGGGGTCGTACACCAGGGATACCGAGCCGCCCCAGGTGATCCGACTCAGGGTGGAGTCCTCCAGGTTTTCCCACCACAGAACCCGGGCATGAAGGTGGGGCGCAGTGCCCAGGAGCAAAGCCAGGCCCACCCGGAGCCAGAGAAGCCGATCTTTCATGGAAATACCCTCGCCAACCGCTCGCTTACGGAACCCTGGCTCCAATTATAACCGGATCCCTGAGGGGTGCCATATGCTTAAAGGCCGAAGGAGGTCAGCAAGACATGTGGATGCTCTTTACCCTCGTCCTGTCCACGGCCGCGGGCTTTTCCTGGCCTGCCCCCTCCCCCGACGGCCGATGGATCGCCTTCACCTACCAGGGAGACCTGTGGCTGGTGCCCCGGGAGGGAGGCCCGGCCCGCCGCCTGACCGACTCCGAAGGCTACGATCTGGGGGTCCTGTGGTCCCCCGACGGCCAGGACCTGGTGTTCTGTTCCGATCGCTATGGGGGAAGCCATCTCTTCGTCATGCCTGCCGACGGCCGGGAACCGCCCCGCCGGCTCACCTACTTCGGCACCGAGTGGCCCCTGTTCCTCCGGGGCGATACCCTGTACTTCAGTTCCCGGCGGACGGAGTTCCGTGGGGCCGTGTATCGGATGCCCCTCCACGGGGCGGTCCTGCCCGAACGGGTGCTGGACTTTGCGGTGATGACGGCGTCGCCCGTGCCGGGCACGGACACCCTGGTCGTGGAACGCGGGGGCACCGCCTGGTGGCGTCGGCGGTACCGGGGGCCGGCCAGCCGGGACCTCTGGCTGACCGACCTGCGGGGATCCTTTGCCCGTAAGATCACTTCCTTTGATGGAAGGGACGCCTGGCCCATGGTGCACGGTCGCCGGGTGTACTTCGTGTCCAACCAGGGGCCGGAAAACACGGGAAACCTCTGGAGCATGAACCTGGACGGTTCCGATCGCCGGCAACTCACCCACTTCACCGAGGAGATCGTGCACCCCCGGATGTCGGCTGACGGATCGGG
>CAZXAO010000249.1:0-2259 GCA_964638465.1 uncultured bacterium
TTCCTCCTCGTTCTCCAGGGAGAGGTAGGTCAGCCGCTGCAGAAGGGGGGGATCGGGGGTCCAGGTGGGTTGGTAGGCCTCCAGGAGGCCCAGGCGGGCCACCTCTTCCATGCACCGGGCGGGTTCGGGTTCCTGAAGGATCCGTTGAAGTTCCCGCTGGATCCGTTCAAAACTCAGGCGATGCATCACTTCCCGGGCGTGATCAAACTCCTGCAGGGTTTCCGGCGCATAGCGGAAGCCGAAGCGGAGCCGATACCGCACGGCGCGGAAGGCTCGGGTGGGGTCATCACGGAAGCTCCCGGGCTTCAGCACGCGAATCCAGCCTTCTTGAAGATCCCGAAGACCCTGGAAGGGATCGTGGAGCCGGCCGAAGTGGGGCCAGAGTTCCAGGGCCATGCTGTTGATGGTAAAGTCCCGGCGGGCCAGGTCCTGTTCCAGGGAGGAGGCCGGTTGTACCCGGGGCAGGGCCGCAGGCTCGGGATAGATTTCGGTGCGGGCCATGGCCAGGTCCAGTTTGCCTGCGGGTCCCTGCAGCTGGAAGGTGCCGAAGGGCGATCGCTGGGTGACCCGGAAGCCTTCCCTTTGAAGGATCTGGACCACCTTCCGGGGATTGCCCAGGACCACCAGATCCAGGTCAAAGGCTCCGGGGTCGGCCGAGGGGCCGTAGAGCAGCAGGTCGCGCACCACGCCCCCTACCAGGAAGCCGGAGCGCTGGAGGTATGCCAGCACCCGCCGGAGGGTCTGCACCACCGGATGGGGAGCCAGGATGGCCTCGGCCAGTTCCCGGGGATCCGAGGAGGGAGTCATCCTCCCGGGAGGGGGCTATGCTTCGCCCCGGCGGGCCCGAAGCACTACGAGGATGAGGAGCACCAGGACGATGAGGCCCCCGAGGATCAGGATCCAGCGGGGTCCGGTGGCACCGGCGGCCCCGGCCAGGGTCACCGTGATCTCCACGCGATCCAGGTTCTGGCCGGAATAGTGGTGGAACACGGACTGGCCCAGGGTCTGTTCTCCCTGGCTCTGGAGGTTGCTCTGGTGCACCTCCAGCAGGGGGGAGACGAACACATCCACCTGGTCCAGGGTGTCAGGCAGCACCTGCACCAGGTGTTTTTTGCCCTGGAACGGGAGTTTGAGAGCGAAGGCCACCGTCTGGTCGCCCGGGGGGACCCGACCGGTGAAGTACACGGTATCGTTGACCACGAGCCAGAACTCCTCCTGGGAGGGCAGTAGGGGCTGGAAACCGGTGCCGCCTCCGGGTTCCAGGGGGATCATCAGGGCCGGGGCATCGCCGGCGTACATGTACTCGGAAGCGTTGTGGATCGTCTGGATCTCGTTCACATACAGGGTATCCTTGCCCAGGGGGATGAGCACCATATGAAAACGGCCATAGGACAGGGCCTCAGGGTCATCGGAGGGTTCGTACACCGTGATCTCCAGCGTCAGCCGATCGCCCTGCAGGGGGACCTGTTCCGAGTAGAAGGTCTGGCCGGCATAGGTGAAGGACGCCACACCGAAGAGGTGTTCCTTTTCCACCTTGAAGGTGGCCACGCCCTTGCGGGTACGGGTGCTGTCCGTGTACATCAGGTTGCCGTGGGGGGAGAGGACATGGAGCCGGGCGTAACCGTCGGGGATTGGGGCCTGGGGACGGGTGCCGTTGACGACCTTCACCTGGACGGTGACGGCGGTGAGCAATCCAAGGAGAATGCCTGGAATCATGTTAAGCCTCCTTTTCCTCGGGGGTTTGCAGGTTATGATACAGGTCGCCCAGAAACGCCTGGAACCGTCGTTCCATGGCTTCCAGGTGGGTGCCGGGCCAGTAAAAACGGCCGCAGGCCGGGCATCGGTAGAACCGGGGCTGTGTACGCCAGGTGTAATAGGGAACCCGGCCCCGGGCCTCCTCGCGGGTCACGGGTTTGAGGGGGACATTGCACTCCATACAGCGGCTGAAGGGACGCAGCCGGGGCCGATACACCCGGAGCACCTCCCGCACCTGTTGCCAGGGGTGTTCGGTGGTTAGCAGGTGGACCTGTACCCCCTGTTGGACCAGGGCTTGAAGGGCCACTTTCCGGGTGAGCAGGATCCGGTGTTCCCGTTGGGCCAGGTGGAGCAGGGGAGCGGGCTGGGTGGTGTTCAGCCAGGCGGCATCCAGCCCCAGGGCCCGCAGGTGCCGAACGAGTTTGCCCACCGTGGCATCACCCAGGAACCGGGGGTTCTCCATGGGCGAGAAGGATCAAGAGTTCCCGAACCAGCAGGGCACCG
>CAZXAO010000249.1:2269-2571 GCA_964638465.1 uncultured bacterium
CGGCGGGAAACAGAGCCCCGGAGGCCAGGGGGTTGTATTCCACCAGGTCGGCGGCCACCAGGAGGCCCCGGAGCAGTTGCAGGGCCTCCAGGAGCTCGTGGAAGGAGATCCCCCCGGGTTCCGGGTTGCCCACCGCAGGGAACTCCGAAGGGTCCAGCACATCCAGATCCAGGGTCAGGTATACGGGGAAACGTAGCCGGGGCTGGAGGGAACGCAGGGGTTCCAGGACGCGGAAGGGGACGCTGCGCTCCGGTTCTTCGGGCGCCTGGGATCGGTATCCCAGGGTGTGGATGCGTTCGGGG
>CAZXAO010000250.1:0-2565 GCA_964638465.1 uncultured bacterium
CCTGGACGCCAGCCAGGTCCAGGTGTCCGGTGTTCCGCACCGAGGGGAACAGGGTGACCCGCTCCCCGGGGTCTGCCACGCCGTCGTTGCCGGAATCCTGCAGGGTCACTTCCCCCAGCACCAGGTCCGGGGCGGCTACGGTCATTGCAAACTGCGACACCGAGGAATCCCCGAAACCGTAGGTGAACCGCAGGGAAAAGGTGAGCACCTGCTGATCCTGCAGGGTCTCGTCAAAGGCCAGGGTGTAGGCCTCCGGGGCCTCCACCGAGTCCCCGGGAGCCAGGGTGCCGAAGGCTTCCTGGTCGTCGGAAAGCGTGACGCCCTCCGGGGCCCGCAGGGTCCCCTGGACATCGTAAGCGGTCTGGGTACCCACATTCTTGACCCACACGGACAGGGTGGCGGCCTCGCCGGGGTTGGGATGGTCGTCGCCGTTTTCGTCGTTCAGCTGCCAGGACCCGAGTATCACATAGGGCCCCTCCACGGTGCTCAGGATCCGGCTGTAGGAGGGGGCGTGGTTGTGGGCGGTGACGGTGACGAAGAGGGTGTCTGCCTCGGCCAGGGTCACCTGGAGGCTCAGCTGGCCGGAGGCGTCGGTGTAGCCCGAGGCCACCAGGCTGTCCTGGCGGTTCCGGACGCCCACACGGGCCTCGGCCACCGGACCGGCAGGATCCGACACGCTCACCGTAACCGTGTGCGGGCCCGGTGAGAGGACTCCGGGATGGTTCACATACAGGGTCTCTGGTGGCTGGGTAAAGAGGTCCACGGAGGGATCGCCGAACAGGTTGTACATCTCAAAGTAGCGTCGCACCGTGCCGGTGTTGCCGTAGTGCTCGTAGAGGGCCATCTTGGCGTGGTTCACGAAGCCCATCACCCAGGTGAGGGCGGAATCAAACTGGGCGTCAAACATCCGGCGTTCCAGCACATCGTCCTCGTCCCAGTAGGAGGTCACCGACGAGCCCAGGGCCACGACGGCGCCCCGGTCCTGGGCCCGGAGCCAGGCCTCCATAAAGCACTGGTCGTAGGAGGCATAGGAGCCCGTGAGGCAGGCGTAGCTCTGGACCATGGGATAACGGTCCGTGTTGGTGAGGTTGTAGATGTCCGAGATCTCAAAGGAGGGGCCGGCCCAGCCCTGCTCGTAGCCGTGGCCCGAGTAGATGGCCAGGGCCCGGCCGTCGTTCAGGGCCGTGGCCACCGGGGTTCCGGTGCCGTAGTACGCAAACAGGGAGTCGGCGGTCATCCCGTGGGCCCGTACGATGCCCATGGCGTAGAGATGGGTGCCCTCGGCCACCTGGTGGAAGGATCCGTCGTCTGAGGCCATGAAGTAGGCCCGCTGGGCCCAGGCCCGGCCGGCGCTCCAGGCGGTCTGCTGGTAGGACAACGCCTTGTTGACCACAGCCTGGAGTTCCGCGGCCGAAGACACGCTGAAGCGTCCCACATAGAGGTCCGGGAAGTAGTCGGTATCGTCCATGAGGCCGTAGTTGAGATCGGTGTCCGGGGTACCGTCGCCCTGGCCCGTGAAATTGGGGATCTGGTCCACATCGCCCACCAGCAGTACAAAGGTGGGGGGTACGGTCCAGGTGTTGTAGGCGTTCTGGATGTATGCCCGGATCTGACTGGCCGTGGGGTTCGTACCGATCTCGGAAAGCGGGGTGACGGTCACCTGGTCGCCCCGGGCCCGGAGCCATTGGGCGTAGGGCTGGATCTCCGCCTCGTAGGCGTCGGGCACCAGGATCAGGTAGCCTACAGGGGCCGGGGGGACCCGGCTGAGGGCTCCGGGGTTGAGCACCAGGTGCCTGAGAAGGCCCAGGAAGGGCAGACTCAGCCTGTGGGGGTTCCGGGGTTCGTAGGTGGGGACAGTCACCTGCACTTCCAGGTCCAGGAGCTCTACCGCATTCTCCTGGGGGTCGTACTGTACCGGGTACACCTCCAGGAGCACCAGGGGTTGATCCCGCAGGGACCCTGCGGGGACCAGACGCCAGAGCCGGCCGGGATAGGGGTCCGCCTGCCGATAGCGTTCCCGGTTCCAAGCAAAGGGCACCCGGGCGTCGGGCACCTTGGGCACCGGGGGTTGTACGGGTTCCAGAAGTGTGGAGCCCAGGTCCCTCCGTTGGCGGTTCAGGACCCGGACGGAAACCCGGACCTCGTCCACGGATCGGGCGAGGAGGAACCGACGCAACACGGGCACCCGGGGATCTCCCACGGTGGAGGTCACGCCCAGGTCCTCCAGCTGGACCCGGGCGAAGGTGCCTCCCGTCAGGTGGAGGGTCTGGACTCGGGCCTCCCCGGTGGTTGTGATCCGGAGCAGGACACCGGTTTCCGTGGGCTGGACCCGTACGCTGGCCCGAAGGGGCATCGTCAGGGTCACCAGGGCAAGGGCATACCGCCACCACGCCTTCATGTGCAAACCTCCTCTACATAAGGGTACGGGGTTCCCCGGTGGCGCCGAGGAACCCCGTCCATGGCATAGGTTCAATCCCGTTTACCGCCTGCGGCGGGAAAAGAGCCGCAGGAGCACGGCCATCTCGGTGTACAGGCGGTTTTCCGCCTGATCCAGGACCACGGATC
>CAZXAO010000251.1:0-2554 GCA_964638465.1 uncultured bacterium
ACATCCCTGAGGGGCGACCCCCACCCCACGGCATTTCCCGGCCTCCCTCGGGGTCCTGGCGAGAAAGCCCGCAGTCCACACCCCTGGCCCGGGGAGTCCAACGGAATTCCCGGACAGGACCCGGAAACTCCATAGACGGAGGGTTCCTCCCAGCCTCCGGGGTTTCTTAGGTCCGCAACGGGGCCCGTTGGACGGGCTATTGCCAGTTCCCGGCGGGGTTCCTCCCGGCCTCCTGGGTTTCGCAGGAGCCCCCTCAGGGGGTAGATGTCCACCTGGTACCCAAGGCCCCCTCGTTTCGCAGGAGCCCTGCAGGGCAAGAGATTGCGCGGAGCCGTTTACGGTGTACAACCACCGGCGGTTCCGTTTCGTGAAAGTCCCTTCAGGGCACCAGGCCGCTCCCCGCGGCCAGCTCAAGGCCCACCTACCCACCGGCCAGGTTCGTAGAAGCCCCCTCAGGGCAACAGGCCGCTTCGCCCGTCCCATCCCCGCAGGATCTGTGTCTGTTCCGGGGTCTGGAGGCACTGGTGCCGGGTGGGCCCGGGGATAGCCCGACGGTTTTCTTCTGGTTCGCATCGCGGGGATCCCGGGACCGCGGAGATCCAAGGGGCCCGGGGTAGCCCGACGCGGGCTTCTCCTGGATCATTAGGGCACTGTGGAATACGAAGAGGCGGTCCAGCGGCTCTACCAGCGGGTGAACTACGAGCGGCAACCCGGGTTCGTGCGCGACCTGGAACCCTTCCGCCGGTGGCTCGCAGAACTGGGGAACCCCCAGCAGGCCTTTCGCTCCATCCTTGTGGCCGGCACCAAGGGTAAGGGGTCCACCGCCGCCCACCTGGCCCGGGCCCTGCAAAACGCCGGATACCGTACCGGCCTGTACCTCTCGCCCCACCTGGTGGACCTCAGGGAACGGATCCAGGTCAACGGCACCTGGATCCCCAAGGACACCTTTGGCCGGCTCATGGATCGCCTGGTGCCCTACCTGGAACACCGGTCCGGCGGCTTCCGCACCTTCTTTGAAACCCTTACCGCCCTTGCCTTCCTGTACTTCCAGGAACAGCAGGTGGACTTTGCCGTGCTGGAGGTGGGTCTGGGCGGCCGCCTGGATGCCACGAATACCGTGGACCCCACGGCCGTGGTGTTTACCCCCATCAGCTTTGACCACACCCACATCCTGGGCACCACCCTGGAGGCCATCGCCCACGAAAAGGCCGGGGTACTCCACGGCACACCGGTGGCCACCTCGGCTCCCCAGGAGCCCGAGGCCCTGCGGGTCCTGAAACAACACGCCCAGGCCATCGGTGTCCCCCTGCGGGTGCTCCACCGCAAACAGATCCGCCTCCTGGAGGCCAGCCTCCAGGGCAACCGGTTTGAACTCTACGGCGCCACCGAAAAACCCCTGACCCTGTTCACCCCGCTGTGCGGCCGATTCCAGGTGGAAAACGCAGCCCTCGCCGCCCTGACCCTCCAGGCCCTGGGCATCCCCTCCCCTTCCTTTGAGGGCCTGGTGTTCCCCGGCCGGTGCCAGGTGGTGGATACCGAACCCTATACCGTGGTGGACTGCGCCCACAACCCCTTTTCGCTGCGAGCCCTCCTGGACTCGGTCCGGGAACTCCTGGACTACGACGACCTGGTGGTGGTCTTCGCCGCCTCCCGCGACAAGGACCTCCAGAGCATGCTGGACATCCTGAGCCGCTGGACCCAGGTGTTCGTGCTGACCCAGTTTTCCAATCCCCGGGCCGCCTCCCCCTGGGATATGGCCGAACTGCTCCACGAAACCCCCGGGATCCAGGTGAAGGTGGTGCAGGATCCGGTCAAGGCGGTCCGGCTGGCCCGGCAACTGGCCGGTCCCCGTGGCCTGGTGCTGGCCACGGGCTCGGCGTACCTGGTGGGCGATCTGCTGCAACGGCTCCAACCGTGAAGGCCTATTACGAACATCCCCTGTTACGGGAGTGGGCATTCCTGTGGCCGCCCCTCCTGTTCTGGCGACAGGCCGTTCTCAAGGGCCTCCTGCGACACCTGCCCACCCAACCCCCGGAGCGGCTCCTGGAAATCGGGTGCTCTACGGGATTCCTCACCCGCAAACTCCGGCAGCGTTACCCCCATACCGAGATCTGGGCCGTGGACCTCTCCCGCCGGGCCATTCGCCGGGCCCAGCGGCGCCACCTGCCCGGGGTTCGCTTCCGGGTGGCCGACTTCCTGAGACACCTACCCGCCCACGCCTTTCCCCTGGTGGTCAGCATGCATGTGTTCCAGTTGCTGCCGCCAGAAACGGCGTTCCAGCGGCTCCGGGACCTCCTGAGCCCCGGCGGCACCGCCCTCGTGACCCTGACCACGGAAACCCTCCTGACCCGATGGCACCGATGGTTCTATCGCCGCGTGGCCCGGAGCGAGGTGTTCCTGACCCCCCCGGACCAGGTGATGGCCCACCTCCAGTCCCTGGGTCTGGCTGTAGAATTCAGCCCATTGGAACCCACCGAAGGCAGTTACCTTCTGACGCTGCGACGCCCATGACGCTCGTACTTTTGACCCTGGCTCTCCTGGCCTATCCGGATCC
>CAZXAO010000252.1:0-2551 GCA_964638465.1 uncultured bacterium
GGAGGACGAGGAACGGGAAATTGTGCTACGGACCACCACTCAGGAACTGCCCCAACTGGACCCCGTGGTCAGCCGCCAGGAAATCCTGGACCTCCAGGACTTCGTGCTCTACACCCCGGTTCCAGACCACATCGTGGACCTGGCCGTGCGCCTGGTGGCGGCCACTCGCCCCGGCCATCCCCGGGCACCGGAACGGATCCGTCAGTTCGTGGCCTATGGCGCCGGGCCCAGGGCCAGCCAGTTCCTGGTCCTGGGGGCCAAGGCCCGGGCACTGCTGCACGGCCGGCCGGCGCCCCGGGTGGAGGACCTCAAGGCCCTGGCACCCGATGTCCTGCGGCATCGGATCCTGGTGAATTTCGCCGCCGAGGCCGAGGGCATCACCGCGGAGGACCTGATTCAGGAACTCCTGGAGGATCTGCCGTCATGAAGTTCCAGAGGATTCGGGGTACCCGGGACATCCTGCCCGAGGAATTCGCTGTCCGGGAGGAACTTCTCCAGAAGGCCCGAAGGATCCTGCGGGCCTACGGCTATCGGTTCATCCAGACACCCACCTTTGAACCCACGGAGCTCTTCGTCCGCTCCGTGGGCGAAACCACCGACATCGTGGAAAAGGAAATGTACACCTTCCAGGACCGGGGCGGCCGGAGCCTCACCCTTCGGGCCGAGGGCACGGCGCCCGTGGTCCGGGCCTTTCTGGAAAACCGGCTCCCCAGTCCCATCAAACTGGCGTACTATGTGCCCATCTTCCGCGCCGAACGGCCCCAGAAGGGCCGCCTCCGGGAACACTACCAGCTGGGCGTAGAGGCCCTGGGCGAACGCTCCCCCCTGCTGGACGCAGAACTCATCCGGATGCTGATGGAGATCCTGGACGCCTTCGGCGTCACCGAACGCCGGCTGGAGGTGAACTCCATCGGATCCCCCGAGGACCGCCGTCGGTACCGGGAGGCCCTGCTGGAATACCTGGAACCCCGTCGAGAGCATCTATGTAGCGACTGCCAGCGACGAATGGACCGGAATCCCCTGCGGGTGCTGGACTGTAAAGTGGACGGTCCCCGGCTCACCGACGCCCCCCGGTTCCAGGACTACCTCTCCCCAGAAAGTCGGCAGTTCTTTGAAGACCTGCTGGATCGCCTGGATCGCTGGCAAATCCCCTATGAGGTCAATCCCCGACTGGTACGGGGGTTGGACTACTATACGGACACCGTTTTTGAGGTGAAGGTGCCCCGGCTGGGGGCTCAGGACACGGTGGCCGGGGGCGGCCGCTACGACCGACTGGTGGAGGAACTCGGAGGACCTCCCACACCGGCCGTGGGGTTCGGAATGGGCATGGAACGGGTGCTGCTGGCCCTGGGGGAACCCCGGAAGCAAGAAGCCCTGGACTTCTTTGTGGTGTACACCAGCGAGGCCACCCGGGAGAAGGCCATAGACCTGGCCTTCTCCCTCCGCCGGCAGGGGTACGCCGTGGACTTCACCCACGAGTTCAAGAAGCTCCGGGCCCAGATGAAACGGGCGAACCGGCTTAGAGCCCGCAAGGTGATCATCGTGGGCGACGAGGAACTCGCTCAGGGAGCAGTCCGCCTTCGGGACATGGACACCGGCGACGAGCAGGAAGTGCCCATTGAGGACCTCCTCAGGTCCAGCGGAACTTAGCAGGCAGTTGCCCGCGGAGGGCCACGGCGGCACCCAGGATCACCCAGAGATGGGGAAACCCGTAGCCGGAAAACAGACCATACGCCACCAGGTATGCCATGCCCCCACCGAGGAACACCAGAAACCAGGAGAAGGCCTCCTGTGGTCCGGGTTTAGCAAGTCCGCAAAGGAGATACCCCACCAGGGTCCACCAGAGGATAGCGGCCGGGATTCCGCCATAGAACAGCATTGCCAGCCAGAGGGAGTGAAGGGATAGGGTCTCCGCGAAGGGCACCCGGGCTCCCCAAAATCCCAGGTGCTGAAGGTATTGTTGCCACAGAGCCAGGCGAAGGACCGGTGAGCGGACTTCCACTGTCAGGATTCGTTCTAAGAAGGGGGAAAACAAGAAGGCCACTCCACCCAGGGTCACGCCCAGGAGCGCCAGACGGCCGTACAGGGTGCGGCGGCGGTACAGGGCCAGGATCCCCCCGGCCACCGCTGCGGCTGCGACGGCCAGCACCGCAGCCCGGGTGAAATTCAGCAGAAGCAATCCCAGCCCGGCGACTACGAGCCCGGTGGCCAGGAGTCGAAACCCCCGATCTTCGTGTCCAAACAGCACACCAAACCAGGCCAGGCCCCAGAGGCCAGCCAGTCGAACCGAGAAATCTCGGGGATCTCCATAAACAGAAGAGACGGCCACAAGGCCACAGCAGGAGGTCCAGCGGCCCGGGGAAATCCCCGAAAACTGACCCGTTTGGAAAGTGAAAAAGTACCCTGTGGTGTGGTAAAGCAGCAGCTGGGCAAGGGCTACCAGAACCAGGACCCCGGCCATCAGGAGACTGATTCGGTAAACCCAGCGCGCATCGCGAGAATCCCCGACTGCCCGGGCCGTCAGGTAGGCGTATGCCAGTCCCTGGAGAAG
>CAZXAO010000253.1:0-2547 GCA_964638465.1 uncultured bacterium
CGTCCCGCCGCCCAGGGAGAACCCCCGGATCTCCTGGCGGGCGGAATCCACCACCCACAGGGTGAAGTCCGGGGCCTGGGCCACGGCCACGGGCACCTGGAGTCCCTCAAAGGTCACGGGTGCCTGGGCGCCGTTGGTGTAGAACCGGCGAAGCCCCTGTTGATCCACCACATAGAGGAAGCCGTCCCGGCCCAGGTACACCTCCCGAACCCCCTGCACGGTGAGGGGCGCCTCGGGCCAGCCCTCCACCCGCACATAGGAGGATTCTGGCGGCATCCCGGCGTTGCCCACGGGAGGCAGGGGGTACTTACGGCCGCAGCCCATCAGGGCGAGGGCGGCCCATCCTGTCAGGATCCAGCCTGTGGCTCTCATCGCACCTCCAGGGTGATGCGGTCCACATCGCCCAGGTAGCCCATGCCCGTGCGGGCGTAATCAAAGGCGATCTCATGGCCTGCCAGGAGGACCCGAAGGCCAAACCCCAGGCTCAGGCCCGAGGGGACGCCGTCCTGGCCGGGTCCCCGACCATTCAACTGATACCCGGCCCGGAGGAACAACAGGTCTGCCACGGGATACTCCAGGCCCAGCCGGAAGGTTTCCATGTAGTCCGAAGGTTTCTCCAGTTGGAAGGCCGCGAGCAGGCGGCGCCAGAGGTATCCAGAGACCCCCATGCGGTACACCACGGGCAGGGCAAAGGCCTGGTAGCTGGCGCCCTCCCGGGCCCGGGGCCGGACATCGGGCCCGATGTTGCTCAGGGCCACGCCCACCTGGATCCCCCGGTATCCCACATCGTAGAGGGTTCCGAGGTCCAGGGCCACGCCGTAGGTCCGGGTGACATACAGGTCTTCTCCCAGTACCTTCAGGTTGGCCCCGAAGGAGAACCGGTCGCTGATCCGCAGGGCGTAGTTGAGGCCGGCCAGGTAGTCGCCGTACCGGAAGTACTCGCCCGTGCCCTCGGGATGGTACTCGTCGGTTACCTGCATGGGGTCGGCGCCCAGATAGCCGAGGAAGAGGGCCACGGCGCCGCCGGCCCCCAGGGGTTGAGCCCAGGAGGCAAAGGTATACTGCACCTCGGCCGGCCAGAAGGCGTGGGATACCCCGGCGACCGGCGCCGACAGGAAACCGATGCCTGCGGGATTCCAGTAGGGGGCTGTGGCATCGGTGGCCCGGGACACATAGGCCTGGCCCAGGGCCTCGGCCCGGGCACCCACCCCGATCTTCAGGAAGGTGAAGGCCGTGGTGCCCACCTTCTGCCCTCCCAGGATCTCAAAGAATCCAGCCCGGAGGGGCAGCGTCAGGGCCAGGAGCAGGAGGCCCCTCTGCCAGAATCTTTGTGTTCCCGGTTTTCTGTGTCTCTGCATCGTGTGCCTCAAAACCGGACCTGCAGGCCCACTTGAACGCTCCGGGGTTCCCGGTATCGGGCGGGATTCAACATCCTCTCCGGGGTGGTCCGGGGAGGCAGGGGATCCCCGGGTTCGTACGCCCGGCCCGTCACCGGGTTCACATAGTACACATTCCGGTGGTTGAACAGATTCCGCACGGTCACCTGAAACCGCCAGGCACCTGCAAGCCACTGGAAGTCCTTGCGGAACGAAAGGTCCACCCGGTGCCACGGAGGGCCCAGGCGGGAGTTCCGTTCGCCGGGATTCCCCAGGGTATCTATGGGCGTGTACCGGCGGCCTGCACTGTAGGAGGCGTTCAGCACCAGTTGCCAGTCGTCCGGCAGGGTCCATCGGCCCAGCACGGGATGCTCGCCCGGCCCCCAGTGGGTTCCCAGGGTCAGGAAGAGCTCGTAGGGCCGGTCCCACCGCAGGTACCACTCCCCCAGGCTCTCTTCGGCGCCCACGAAGTAAAAATCCTCTTCAGTGGACGATCGGCCCTTGGCCTGGGACAGGGTGAGTTCCATCCGGCCGAACCAGTGGCGGTACAGGCGGCGTTCCAGCCGGCTTTCCAGGCCCACGGTGCGGGCATAGTCGGCGTTGAAGTACATCCCGTAGTCGGGGTTGGGTGGGATCCCGGGCACCTTCCGGGCCGTGGGGTAGTTGAAGATGTCCTTGTAGTAGGCCACCAGTGACACCTTGGTGTGGTCGTCCAGCAGGTGTTCCCAGCCCAGTTCGTAGGCCACGGTCACCTGGGGTTTCAGGTTCGGGTTGCCCACCAGTTCGTAGGACGAGGAGGCCCGGACGCCCAGTTTGGAGTACACATACTTGAAGTCCGGCATCTGGGAAAAGTGGCCGTACGAGAAGAAGAACTTGTCCACATCCGTCACCGGGTAGGCGATGCCAATTCGGGGACTCAGGTGGCCCTTGTACCGGTATCCCAGCCGGGGCAGGCGGGGGGTTTCGTCCAGATAGCGTTGATACTCCTGGGCCACAATGGGCGCCAGGTCGCCCGAGGCCAGCCCGCGCTCCACGCCCCGGTCCAGGTATCGGCCAGGCACCCAGAAGTCGTACCGGAGGCCGATGTTGGCTACCATGCCGGCAAAGGTGATCCGATCCTGCAGGTAGAGGCCGCCCCGGGTGGTGTACACCCGATAGACATCGTGGTTCA
>CAZXAO010000254.1:0-2540 GCA_964638465.1 uncultured bacterium
GCACCGCTTTTCTAAAAACCAAAGCGGCGACAGGTCGCCGCACTCCAAAAGCGGCACGGGTGTGCCGCACTCCATATACTCTGGACGAAGGCAAACCACCACGGCGGAAGCCTCCACAGGCTGAGAGAAATCGCGGCTGAAGCCGTTCCTACAAGACCCATCCCACGGGATTTTCTCTGAAAATCCCGTGGGGACCCCGGAGACCATCCCCGGGGATTTTCGGGGAAAATCCCCGGGGGACCCCGGAGAAGGGGAACGACCTGCGACGATGGGGACCGGGGAATTCGCGCCTGAAGGCGCTCCTACCGTACGACCCTATTCCCTTCCTGTAGGCCCCCTTCAGGGGCGAGAACACCGATCTCGCCCAAATCGTTGAGAGAGCCCACTTCCCGGGGCACATCAGACAGGAGTTTGCACAGGTCCGTTTCTATTTCCTTTGCTGCCGCTGGGGATTCGGGCCTTTTGGCCTATGACCTCACGGATCCATATGCCCCCGTGGAATTCTGCCGCATGGGGGTGTGGAACTCAGCAAATCATCTGTGGTCAGAAGGAAACCTGGTGTACCTCACGAGTTCCTCTGCAGGGTTCGGGGTCTTTGAGTTGGTGGTGGAAAACCTTGAGGAAACCGGTCAAGGTCCGGGGTCAAAGCTGAGCCTCCTGACCCCGGTGGCCCGGGCCACCCTCGTTTTAACGGGGTTCCCTCCAGGTCAGGATGCACGGATAGAGTTCTTTGATGCCCAGGGCAGAAGAGTATGGGAGGCCCATGTCCGGGCGGAATCCGCGGAGCCTGTGCGTCTTCTACTGCCTCCCCATTTATCCGCGGGTGTGTATTTCCTGCGGGTGAGCGGGCCGCGCTCCTATGGCCCCTTGAAGTTCCTCCGATTACGGTAGGAAACCCATGGGGCGGGCCGTACGGCCCGCCCCATGGGTCCTCCTCCACCACCTCGTCGGTTTCCTCAGTAGGTCCGGTCCGAGGATTCAATGAAGAAGCGAAGCTTGGCCGATCGCATGGGGTGCTGGAGCTTCTTGAGGGCCTTGGCCTCTATCTGGCGGATCCGTTCCCGGGTGACATTGAAGATCCGGCCCACCTCCTCCAGGGTCTTGGGCGGTTGACCGTTCAGGCCGAACCGGTACTCCAGCACCTTGCGTTCCCGTTTGGTGAGCGTACTCAGGGCCTCCTGGAGCTTTTCCCGGATCAGCGATTCGCGGGCCACCTCAAAGGGGGTCTTCTGGATCTTATCCACCACGAACTCGCCCATGACGCTATCGTTCTCCTTGCCCACGGGTTTATCCAGGGAGATGGGTTCGCGTGCCGCATGCATGGCCTGCTTGACCTTATCCACAGGGATGTCCAGGTATTCGGCCACCTCTTCCACCGTGGGTTCCCGGCCCAGCTCCTGCATCAGGGCCCGGCTGGCCCGCGACACCTTGGTGATGGTCTCAATCATGTGGATGGGGACCCGGATGGTGCGCGACTGGTCGGCGATGGCCCGGGTGATGGACTGGCGGATCCACCAGGTGGCGTAGGTGGAGAACTTGTAACCCTTGCGGTAGTCAAATTTTTCCACCGCCTTGATGAGGCCGGCGTTGCCCTCCTGGATCAGGTCCATGAACTCCAGGCCGCGGTTCATGAAGCGTTTGGCGATGCCGATGACCAGTCGTACATTGCCCTCCACCATCTTGGTTTTGGCCCAGTCCATCCGCTTTTCCTGCTCCTCAATCTCCTGGATGACCCGGCGGGCTTGATCCAGGTCCATGCCCAGGAGGTTCCGCAGGTTCTGCAGGGTACGACGCACCTCCCGCAGTCGGAAGGAGATTTCCATCAGACGGTTTTCTTCCTCCAGGGTGGGTTGGCCGCCCTCCCGGGCCTGGATCTGTTCCATGATCCGGGCCGACTCGTTCTGGAGTTCCTCGGACTCCTTCTGGAGTTCCTCGTACTGC
Organism: uncultured bacterium; assembly: GCA_964638465.1. GTDB lineage: Bacteria > Hydrothermota > Hydrothermia > WGAB01 > WGAB01 > WGAB01. The sequence continues at coordinate 1,942 of CAZXAO010000254.1, forward strand.
CGCACGGTGTCCTTAAAGGCCCGCACGATCTCGTTGACCATGCGGAACTGGGGCTTCAGACGGTCCAGTTTGCGGACGATGGTCTTGAGGGTATCCCGCAGTTTCCGTCGTTCCTCGGGGGTCAGCTGATCCGGCGTATCCCAGAGGGGCATCACCTTGTGGATCCGCTCCTTGAGGAAATCAAAGGCCTTGTACACCCGAGCCTTTTCCTCCTGGTTCTTCTGACGGGAGGTCCAGTAGCGGGAGTCCACATGCACGAGTTCTTCAATCTGGACGATGCCCTTGCGGGAGAGTTCCATCTGGTGCAGGAGTTTGGTGAGCCCGAACTTGGTTCGGAAGATCTTGTGCATGATCTTAGTGCGGGCGTCGTCCAGGGTGGAGGCGTACTCCACCTCCTGCTCCTTGGTCAGGAGCCCCAGATTGGAGATCTGCCGCAGGTAGGTCTTGGCGGGGTCGTCGCCCGTGGGGGTATGTTCCAGGAGATCCTCGTCCAGGTCGTGCTTCTTCTTGCGGCGACGCTTCTTCTTCCTGGGCACCTGTTCCTCTTCGTAGACATCAATGCCGTGTTCCACCAGGAGCATGATGAGTTCGTCCAGGGC